>LKNC01000106.1 GCA_001564255.1 Natrialbaceae archaeon Tc-Br11_E2g1 | reverse complement strand
GTCCCCGCCGAGTTTCGAGACCGCCTCTTCGATCGTCGCCCCCTCCTCGAGCATGAGCGGCTCCTCCCAGTCGATACCCCGGCCGGGTTTGTCCATGTAGACCCGGATGAGATCGAGGTTCTCGAACATCCGGTCTTTCAGTGCCTCGAGGCCTTTCTCCTCGTGGGCGCTGATGAACGTCACCTCCTCCGGATCGAGGCCGCGTTCCTCGAGTTGGGCATCGACTTTCCCCTTGTACTCGGGGTTGATCAGATCGACTTTGTTCACACAGGTGATCGAGGGGATGTACTCGCGGTTTTCCATCAAGCCGTCGATGAGCCGGTCGATGTCGACCATCTCACCGAGATTCAGGTCGGCGTTGACATACCCCTGATCACGGAGTACGTCCTTGATCGTCCCCTCGTCTAGGTCCTGTTCGACTGTCGACGTGATCTTGATGCCGTCTTTGATCTTCGGGCGGACGGTGACCCGCGGGGGCTCTCGGTCGACCCGGATGTTGATGTCGTACAGCTCCTCTTGTAAGCGATCGTACTGTTCGATCTCGAACACCGAGAGCACGAAGACGATCAGATCGGCGTTGCGCACGACCGCGAGGACCTGTTTGCCGTCACCTTTGCCCGTCGCCGCACCCTCGATCAACCCGGGGACGTCGAGCATCTGGATGTTCGCCCCCCGGTGTTTACACATTCCGGGGTTCACGTCGAGCGTGGTGAACTCGTACTCGCCCGTCTCGCTTTCGGCGTTGGTCAGTGAGTTCAAAAGCGACGACTTGCCGACGCTCGGAAAGCCAACGAGTGCGACCGTCGCGTCGCCCGTCTTCTCGACGGAGTAGCCCGTCCCCCCGCCGGCGGAAGACTGGTTTTGAAGCTTCTCCTTTTTCTCGGCGAGTTTCGACTTCAGCCGGCCGATGTGGGCCTCCGTCGACTTGTTGTAGGGCGTGTTGGCGATTTCCTCTTCGATCTCCTCGATCTCGTCCTCGAGCCCCATTTGCCTAGATGGAACCGTTCGTCCCGAAAAACCCTTTCTACTCGGCTACGCCGCACCCGTCTCCGGAAACCGAGACCGGATCGGTGTAGGGCTCGAGGTCACGGACCTCCTCGACTCGCATCCCGCCACCCCACTCCCGGCAGCGTCGGAGCTCGATCCACTCTTTGCCCCGGTTGTACCTGACCTCGGTCCGTTCGAAGACCCGGTCGGGGTCGGTCCGGACCGCCACCGTCTCGAAGGCCCGCACCTCGTAGTCGCCGTCGGCGTACGCCGTCACCTCGAGGGTCGTCCGCTCCGGGGCGAGTTCGGCGTGGGCACACTCGAGAACCCGGTCTGTGAGCTCAGCGAGGGTCTCGAGTGACGGTATGTCGTTACTCATCGGTGCCGGGCGGTGTCTCCCGTTGGCCCATCGTTGTGGGGTAACGTCGGCGACGGGCTAAACGGTTGGCCCCGGAGATCAGGTTGGTTCGTCGACGCCGCCACCGTCGGTGACTTTCACGAGTTCCCGTCCGGAATCGGTCCCGACGGTGAACTCCTCGAGTAACCCGTTGAGTTGCCGGGCGCTCTCCGAAAGCGACTGGGCGGAGGTTGCGATCCCGGAGATGGTGGCGGTCTGTTGTTGGGCTGCCGCGGCGACGCTGCCGACTTCCTCTCTGGTCCGTTCGCTGCTCTCGGTCGCCCGGTCGACCATCGTCACCACCTGCTGGCTCGTCCGGGCTTGCTCGTCGGTCGCCTCGTCGATCGACTGAACGCCGTCGTTTGCCTCCTCGACGCTTTCAGCGACCTCCTCTATGGCCTCGAGGCTCCGTTCGATCGTCCCGACGCTCTCGACGACGTCGGTTCTCATCGCGTGGATCTCCTCGACGGCGTCGCTTGCGGACTTCTGGACGGTCGAGACGAGGTCGTCGACGTCGTCGGTCGCCTCGCCGGTCTCCTCTGCCAGGGACTTGACCTCGCTTGCGACCACGGCGAAGCGTCCACCGGCCTCGCCGGCGCGGGCGGCCTCGATCGAGGCGTTCAGCGCGAGCATGTTCGTCTCCTCGGCGATCTCGTCGATCAGTTCGACGATGTCAGTGACCTCCCCGAGTTCGTCGTAGAGAACCTCGATCTCCTCGACGATCACCTCGGTGCGACGCTCGAGGCGGTCCAGTTCGACGATCGCGTCACTCGCGGAGTCACTGCCCGAGCGGGCGCGTCCGGCGGCGTGCTCGGAGACGGTGGCGACGTCGTCGACAGTCGCGGCGATCTCCTCGATCGTCGCCGAGAGGCCGTTCATCTCGGCGAGAACCTCCTGGAACCGGTCGGTCTGTGCGGCGGTCGCCGTCGAGATCTGGTCGGCAGACCGGCTGACCTCCGCGCTCGCCTCCTCGATCTCGGCGACGTTCCGGGAGAGTTCGGTACCGACCTCGTCGACCTCCTCGGAGAGGGTCTGGACGGTAGAGAGGGTCTCCTCGACGTCGTCTAGCATCCGATTCAACCCGTCGGCGATCGCCTCCATCGCCTCGTGGCCGCTTTGGGCGTCGACACGGTGAGTGAAATCGCCGTCGGCACACCGATCGAGGACCTCCCGGCACCGCTCGGCGTCGGCCTCGAGGGCCTCGTTGCGTTGGGCGACTTCCTCGCGCTGGCGGTCGATCGCCTCGCGTTGGCTCTGGAGTTCGTCGATACGTTCCTGTAAGGAGTGGTTCATCTCCTCGAGGGCGTCGCCGAACTCGCCGGGAACGTCCTCCTCGAGAACCTCCGCCTCGAAATCCTCCCGTGAGAGGGCGTCGGCCTGGGCTGCGACCGTCGTCAGGTACGTATGCATCGAGACGAACGAGCCCTGGAGGTCGCCGATCTCGTCTGGCTGGTCGGGGTTCCGTGGTCGTCGGTCGAGTCGACCGTTCGCGATGTCGTCGGCGACGCGTCGCATCTCCTGGAGTGGCGTGACCATGTCCCGCCTCGAGATCAAAAGTGTGTTCACGAACGCCACGACGGCGAGGGAGAAGACGACGGCGGTGACGATCATCAGGGAGGTCGGCGCGATCTCGACGATCGTTCCCGGGCCGAGAAAGACCGCAGGGATGACGACCATCCCGACGGTCGCGAGAAACTGCAAGACGACTGCTGCGATCATTTTGCGCTCTACGCTCTCGGTGACGCCGAGTCGATCCATCATCCCCCACAGGATCGATTCGTAGACCTCGAGCGGGGACCGATCGCCCGTTCGCTCCCCCTCGTTTTGGCCGGAAACTGTAGACGTGTTCGACGGGGCCATAATCGAGCTATTTTCTCGACGGTAAAGAATCTGGTTCTGGCTCCGAGCCGGCGGGACTACACGAGTCGGCTCCGATCACGCCAAAGATAAAGACGGAATACGAACCGGTACCCACCCGTGTGTATGAGCCAGACAGTGACCAAATCGACGCCCTACGAACGGACGTTCCAGATGTCCGTTCTCGGCTGGATCGTCGCGATCGGGACGGCGCTGGTGTTGTTACCGCTTTTGCCCGTCGCCGTCGTGTTGTGGCTGCTCTACCGGCTGTTCGGTGCGGGTAGAGGGAAGACCGCGTGACCGACCGAGCCCGTGTCATAACCACTCATGGCCATCATTATCAGGGGTTCTCGAGGGCGGCCGGAGGTTCACCCGGAAGCGCGTCCCGGTCGTGGGGGGCGGTAAACTCGAGGTCGGGCCCGCGGGCGACGATCCGATGGGGATTGACTCCTGGATGGGTGGTGTAGTAGTGTTCTTTGATATGTGCCATGTCCACAGTCCCGCCGAAGCCGGGGGTCCCATAGAGGTCACGCAGGTACGGCCAGAGGTTCCCGTACTCGCGGACGTACTGGCGATTACACATAAAGTGAGTGTGATAAACCTGGTCGAACCGAACCAGCGTGGTGAACATGGCGACGTCGGCCTCGGTCAGGCGATCGCCGGCGAGGTATCGCCTGTCCTCTAGAACCCCGTCCCAGCGGTCGAGTTCGGCGAACAGTTCCTCGACGGCCTCGTCGTACGGCTCCTGTCTGGTGGCGAAGCCGGCCCGGTAGACGCCGTTGTTGATCGGTTCGTAGATCTCCTCGACGATCCGGTCGACCTCCTCGCGATAGCCCTCGGGGTAGAGATCGATCTCCCGCGACGCTACATCTCCGAACGCCGTGGTGAACATCCGCATGATCTCCCGTGACTCGTTGTTGACGATCGTCCCCTCCTCGCGATCCCACAGGACCGGAACGGTCACCCGACAGGTCGCGTCGGGATCGGCCCGGACGTACAGTTCCCGGAGGTAGTCGGCGTCGTGGACGTGATCGCGGGTACAGCCCTCCTTTTCCGGGGAAAACTGCCAGCCCTCCTCCCCACGGTACGGGTCGACGACCGAGACTGATATCGCATCCTCGAGACCGAGTACCGACCTGGTTATCAGCGTACGGTGGGCCCACGGGCAGGCAAAGGAGACGTAGAGGTGGTATCGGCCGGGTTCGGGCTGGAAACGAACGTCGGGGTCGTCCCGGATCCAGTCGCGAAACGGCGTCTCCTGGCGTTCGAACGCCCCGGTTTCGTCGGTCGTCTCGTAGGCGTCGGTGCGCCAGTCGCCGTCGACGAGCATGTTCATACCACTACCTGGGACCTGACGCGTAAATGTCCCAGCTAACCCCGACGTCACCGCCCGTGGCCCACGACCTGCGTCCCGGCCCGTCTCGGGTCTCCCACGAGCGGGGTGGGTCCGCGTGACCGACGGTATCGCTACTCCGAGGGGCCGTTTATCGTCGTGTGTGCGCCGATCAGTGCCCCCGCGAGGTCCAGTTCCTCGAGGTGGGTCCCCTCGTCGATGATCGATCGGCGGACGTCGGCGTTTTTGACCGTGGCGTCGGGGAAGATCACCGAGTAGTCGACGTGGGTGTTCTCCAGGGTCGCCCCCGCCATCACGTGAACGTTCTCGCCGACGGTGGCGTTCTCTACGGTCGCGTCCTCGGCGACCAGTGACTCCCCATCTAAGTGCCAGCCGACGGCGTCCAGGTAGCTCTCGGGGGTCCCGATGTCGAACCACGCGCCCTCGAAGGTGTACGCGTAGGTCGGCTCACGATCCTGGAGCCACTGGACGAACCAGCCGGGTTCGTCGGGGTTGTTGCCGTCTTCGAGATACGTCGAGAGCAACGAGAGGGTGTCCTGAGAGAACGCATAACAGGCGATCGAGACGAGCGTGCTCTTTGGATCGTCGGGTTTCTCCTGGAAGGACACGACGCGGTCGCCCTCGAGTTCGACCAGCCCGTAGGACTTTGCCTTCTCGCGGGAGCCGACGTCGTAGGCGGCGAGAGTCGGCGCACCGTTGTCCTCGAAGTAATCGAGGAAGTCCGAAACCGCGAAACTGATCAGGTTGTCCCCGGCGATCACGAGCACGTCGTCGTCTACCCCCTCCCGCTCCAGGAGCTGGGCGAGCGCGCCGACGACGCCGAACTTCTCGTCTTCCTCGCTGGTCTCCTCGACTGACAGTCGGGGCTTTTCGAACTCGCTTTCGGCGAGGTGAGCCTCGAATTCGGGGGCAAAGCGCTCGTTCGTGCTGACGTACACCTCTGAAATCCTGTCGTCGCCCTCGAGTTCGGCGAAGATGCGGTCGACGACGGTCGACTCGCCGACCGGGAGGAACATCTTCGGTCGGTGTTTGGTGATCGGCCACATTCGCGTCGCGTACCCGCCGGCGAGTACCACGGCCTTCATGGCCCCTGATTTCGCCTGCGGGCTGTAAGGCTCTTGCCCTTTCGCCTGCGCCGCCACATCGTATAAATCGTTCCGGCACGTCGAGTTCGGTATGCGCGAGGCCGACGAGACGACCAGACAGCGTATCCTCGAGGCGCTCCGGGAGGAGCCGGCGACGCCGGTAGAACTGGCCGACCGGTTCGATCTCACACCGGCGGCCGTGATGGGACACGTCGAACACGTCTCCCGCTCTGTCGCGTCGAGTTCGGAGACGTTCCTCGTGGCACCGCCGACGTGCAGGGAGTGTGGGTTCGACCGGTTCGACGAGTTGCTCAACCGTCCGTCCAGGTGTCCGGACTGCAAGAGCGAGTCGGTCACGGAACCGAGGTACGCTATCGAGTGACGATGCGGGTCGATTCCGACACGGATATTTACGCGGTTGGCTAGAGACGCGTAAGGTCGACGAACGGTCGTCGGGTTCGGCCCCGGACTCGACACCCCCTCTCGGATCGGCCGGCCGGAGTAGCAATGACTGACACGCCCGACACGGACGCCGACTGCGTCGATGCCGTACTAACGATTCTCGACCGCCTCGAGTCCGAGGACCTCCGCCCGGAAGAAACCGACGTGGCACTCACGCTCCTCTCGAACCGCCGACGGCGGCTCCTAATCGACGTCGTCAGAACCTACGAGGGGGGGCTTACCCTCCCCGACGCCGCCGAGGAGGTCGCAAAACGGGAAACCGGCGTTCCGGTGACGGCACTCTCGCCGGAACACATCCGAGACGTCTACGTCTCGCTGTATCACGACCATCTGCCACGGCTCGTCCGGTTCGGACTCCTCGAGTACGAACAGGAACGGGACCTGGTCGAACCGGGCTATCGCGGATAGAACCGTCCGTCCGGCAGCCATCGTTATCAGAGATACCCGAGGTCGGCCAGTCGGTCTTTGGTCGACTCGCGCATCTCGACGCTTCCATCGGACGCACCCGCCTCGAGGCCGTCGAGGCGGTGCTCGAGTCGCTCCCGGAGCTCCTCGGCCACCTCCGGGCGCTCCGCCGAGAGGTCGGTGCCCTCGAGTGGATCCGTCCGGACGTCGTGTAGGCGCTCGAAGCCGTCACCCGTGACGTACTTGTACTCGTGCGTCCGGATCGCCCGGAGCCCACGGTCGAACCCGTAGACGCGCTCTGGAAGGTCACCGAAGCGATCCTCGAGGCGTTCGATCTCGGGCTGGGGGGAGACGTACTCGGCGAGCACGGCCTCGCGGGGCTCGCTCGCCCCGGCGAGCAGCGACCGACCCTGGCCCTGCTCGTCGAAGGCGTCGTCCTCGATTCCGGCGGCCTCGAGCAGGCTCGTGGGAACGTCGAGCAGTTGGACGAGATCCGTCCGGCTGTCGTCGCTGAAGGGGCCGCCGTGACAGACGAGGGGGACGTGCAACAGGCTGTCATAGAGGTTGTACTGGTGGCCGAAAAAGCCGTGGTCGCCGACATTCTCGCCGTGGTCGCCACAGACCACCAAGAGGGTCTTCTCCCACTGGCCGGACGCCTCGAGTGCGTCCCGAAGCCGGCCGAGCTGGTCGTCGACGTAGGCGAGTTCGGCCCGGTAGAGCCCCCGGAGGAGGTCGAACTCCCGTTCTGTCAGGTCGTAGGCCTCACAGTCGTACGCTCGCGGATCCTGTCTGATCGCCGTCGCCTCCTCGTAGGTCCCCTCCGGAAGGAACCGGCGGGCGTGCTCCTCGGGCGGGTCGTACTCGACGTGGGGTTCGAGGTAGTTACAGAAGAGAAAAAAGGGTCGGTCGTCCTCGCGGTCCTCGAGCCACTCCGTGGCCCACGTCGTCGCCCGATCGGCCCCGTCGTCGCCCTGCGGGCGGATCACCTCGCTGTAGAGTACGTTCGCGGCGTTCACGAGTGGGTTCCCCTCGAACAGGCGTTCGCGCATTGACTCGAGTTTCCACCCGAGGTGTTCGGCGCGGACGACGGTCCCCATGTCGGTCTCCGACTGGAGGTACTGCCAGCCCCGTCGGAGCTGGTCGAAGCCGCGGTCGAAGCCGAACTCCTCGGTGATCCAGGTGTTGTTCGAGACGCCGACGGTCTCGTAGCCGGCGTCGGAGAAGGCTTCGGCGACGGTTCGAAACTCCCCCGAGAGGTAGGTGTGACCGCCGTGGGCCCCGTGTTCGCTCGTACGGGTTCCGGTAAACAACGACGCGTGAGAGGGAAGGGTCCACGGCGCACTCGAGTACGCCCGCTCGAACGTCGTTCCCTCGGCGGCGAGGGCAGTAAGCGTCGGCATCGTCCGTTCGCTCACGCTCGTCGCCCGGGCGGTGTCGAGGACGACGAGGACGACGTTCCGCACGGGCTCGTGTGACTCGCTCTCACACTCGGTTGGCTCGCTCATACTGCCTTTCCACCTCCCGCGTGGAAGGCCACCGCCCCGGAGTATGCAGGGCATCCAGGAATATCGCCCCGTCACTGCTCGCGGTTTCGTGGAAGTCACCGGCGAACGACGGGTCTGTGCTCCCGATCACGGCCCCCTGTACGGGGGTTCTACCAGAGTGGGGGCTCGAGCGTCTATCGGCGTTGAACCCGGGTATCGAGTGGTGACCGGAAGTATAACACTCTCGCCCCCGTTCGTCGAATCGAATGCGTGCGTTCCGGATCGCCTACGACGGCCGGCCCTACTACGGCTTCCAGCGCCAGCCGGACGTCCCGACCGTCGAGGACGCCATCTTCGACGCCCTCCGGGACCT
Source organism: Natrialbaceae archaeon Tc-Br11_E2g1 (assembly GCA_001564255.1). Lineage (GTDB taxonomy): Archaea > Halobacteriota > Halobacteria > Halobacteriales > Natrialbaceae > Tc-Br11-E2g1. The sequence goes on along the minus strand of LKNC01000106.1, from coordinate 171 downwards.
CGAGGTCCTCCGTGCCGACGCCGCCAAACCCGACGGCTACGCCGCCGCCGGCCGCACCGACGCCGGGGTCTCCGCGCTCGCACAAACGGTCGCGTTCGACGCACCCGACTGGCTCACTCCGCGGGCGCTGAACGGCGCGCTCCCCGCTGTGGTCCGCGCGTGGGCGAGCGC
>LKNC01000105.1 GCA_001564255.1 Natrialbaceae archaeon Tc-Br11_E2g1 | reverse complement strand
TCCCCTCGGAGAGGTGGGCGAGGTACGCCTTTCCCACGGCAGTCGAGTGTAAGGTGACCCGCGTCCCGATGTGTGAGTCGGTCGTGATCGCTTGATCGCCCGAGGCCTGGTACACGTACACTCCCTCGGTCCCCTCTCTCACCATCAACTGGCACCGATCACCGGTCTCCGCAACGAGGGCATCGACCTCGGGTTTGGCGACCTCATACAGCGTGTACCCGCTCCTCGCGTGGTATCCGAGGTCGAGAAACCGCAGTCCCAGTTTGTAGCCGTCGTCGGTTTTGATCACGTATCCGTTCCCTTCGAGTGTCGTGAGGTGATTGTACACGGTGCTTTTGGCGATTCCGAGTTCGTTCGAAATCGCCGTCACCCCCCTCGCGTCGCCCCCCCTGAGCGCTTCGGCGACCTCGAATGCGGTCCTGACTGACTGAATCCCCTCGTCCGTCGGTTCCGACTCGTTCATACCACCACACGGTCGTGGAGCCTCAAAGTCGTTTTTGTTCGGCTGTGTAGAATAGGATTCCTCCCCTGTAGAACGGGTTGGTACTCAGTACGAAACAGTCGTAATAGTATGACTGTTACTGAATGAAAGAATCGATGACAGTTCCGCCGATCGTGGTTATCGGCGATTTTGGATGAATATTCGCGTGTGAGACGGCCTCTCACTAAATTTGTTCCACAGGGGTGAACGGCTGGTCGGGATGGCAAAACCCTTCGATAATCGGGGTGGTACCCCCGGTCACGTGTGTGACACCCGGCCCCCTTCCGTGTGGTTGGGATAAGCTTACATACAAGCGGGCCGGAGTGATCCGGTATGTCTCATCCCGATCTGAAACGACGGACGATCGAAGACTCGACCGAAGAGGTGGTCCCCGCTACCGACGTAACGTTCGATGTGACGACCGACATCGTCGTTGCTGGCGGTGGTGGGACGGGACTCGTCGCCGCACTCGCTGCCGCACAGCGGACGGACGGCACGGTGACGGTCCTCGAGAAGTCCCACCGCCTCGGTGGAAACACCTCCCTCTCGACCGGGATGATCCCCGCCGCCGGGACCAGGTTTCAGCGGGCGGCGGGAATCGAAGAGGAGCCCGCGGATATGGCAGCGGACATCCTCGAGAAAAACGACTACGAGGCCGACGAGGAGATGGTTCGTCACCTCTGTGCGGAGAGTCCGAACCTGATTCACTGGCTCGTCGACGACTGGGACATCTCGCTTCACTTCGTCGACGACTTTACCTATCCACAACACTCCGAGTACCGGATGCACGCGCCGCCGGGGCGAAACGGCGAGAACCTGATCGACGAACTCGGCGAGCGCATCGAGGAAACCGAGAACACCGAGTTGCTCTTGCATACGCCGGTGAAGAAACTCGTCGTCGACGGCGAGGAGGTCGTCGGCGTAACCGCCGGGAAAACACACACCGAGGCGATCGGTGCTGACAAGGTGATACTCGGGACCGACGGTTTTGCGGGGAACCGTCCGATGGTCGAACGCAACTGTGGGAACATCTCCGAGGCGCTTTACTACGGCGCGGACGGGAACACGGGCGACGGGATCCGGTTCGGGGCGTCACTGGGCGCTGAACTCGCGTATATGGACTCCTTCCAGGGTCACGCGACGGTCGTGCAGGGGATCGGCGCGCTCTCGACGTACGCAGTTATCATGAACGGCGGCTTTCTCGTCAACGAGGACGGCGAACGCTTTGGCAACGAGGCGAAAGGCTACTCCGCGCTCGCCATCGACGTCGTCGACCAGCCCGACGGCATGGCCTACGAGATCTTCGACGAACGCATCATGAAGAAACTCGAGGGCGAGTTCGACGACTTCGACGAGGCAGTCGAACTCGGCTCGTACATCGATGCACCCGACATCGAGAGCCTCGCGGAAGAACTCGGCTGTGACCCCGACCGAACGGCCGAGGCCCTCGAGTCGTACAACGCCGCCGTCGAGGCGGACGAACCGGACTCGACCGGCCGCGTCGACGGTCGGTCCGTCCTCGAGGCGCCGTTTTACGGGACGACCGTCGTCGGCTCGCTGTTTCACACGCAGGGTGGATTGCTGGTCGACGGGCACGGTCGGGTCCTCGGTGAGGACGGTGAACCGATCGGGAACCTCTACGCCGGCGGCGGCTCGGCGGCGGGGATCAGCGGCCACGGAGCCGGGGGCTACCTGAGCGGTAACGGCCTGACCACCGCGCTCGGACTCGGCCGTCTCGCGGGGATCCACGCCGCCGAGTCACTGGAGTGATCGGCCCGGACACTCACTGACACATCAGCGAGCGTAGAAGAGTACGCAGGTTTATACGTATTCGATCACATGACACACGGTATGGTAGACCGAATTTGGGAGGATCTGCTTTCCGAACGGGACAAGCGAGTCATCGAAAAGGCCGGATACGACGAGGGCGGCGCGTCCTCGTGGGACTCCCGTGGACTCGGGGAGAACCCGCTGGTACTGGTCATCGACGTCCAGCGGCTCACCGTCGGCGAGGACGTTCCGATCCTCGAGGCGATCGAGGAGTACCGGACGGCGATGGGCGAGATCGCCTGGAGCGCCGTCGACCGGATCGCCCCGTTCCTCGAGGTCGCCCGCGAGAACGACGTCCCCGTCGCGTACACGCGGGTCGTTCCGAGCAGCTACGACGATCCCGACCACGAGGACCTCGCGATCGTCGACGAGATCGCCCCACGGGACGGTGAGTCCGTCATCGACAAGACCTACGCGAGCGCGTTCTACGGAACCGACCTGCTCTCGCGGCTGGTGGGAGACGGCGTCGACACGCTCGTGATCGTCGGCAACTCGACGAGCGGGTGTGTCCGGGCGACGACGGTCGACGCCCAGCAACACGGGTTCAACGTCGTGCTCCCCCAGGAGTGTCTGTTCGACCGGATCGAGGCCTCCCACAAGGTCGGCTTGCTCGATCTGTGGATGAAATACGCCGAAGTGCTCGAGACCGACGCGGCCGAGGAGTACCTCGAGAGCGTGGGTGAGGGCGTATGAGCTACGACCTCGTGATCACCGGGGGCACGCTCGTCACCGAGGACGGGTTGCTCGAGGCGGACGTCGCGGCCGAAGACGGGGTCATCGCGGCGATCGGCAGGCGGGGGACCCTCGAGGGCGAGCAGTCGGTCGACGCGGACGGAACGCACGTGCTGCCGGGTGCGATCGATCCCCACACCCACCACGGGATCTACAACAGCCTCGCCGAGGACGCCGACACCGAGAGCCGATCCGATCTGGTCGGCGGCGTTACGACCACCGGGAACTTCTTCCGGCGACCGGGATCGTACGAGGAGATCATGGACGAGTACTTCGAGGCGGCGGAGGCGAACTACCGCCACGATTACTTTTTCTCGCTTGGCCTGCTCTCGTTCGAGCACGTCGAGGAGATCCCGACGATCGTCGACGACCTCGGGATCACCACGTTCAAGTGGTACATGAACTACAAGTACGCCGCCGCCGAGAAGTTCGGCGTCGACTGTGAGATGCGTGATGACTTCGGGGACGCCTTTATCGGGACACTCGCCGCCCAGGACGTGCCGACGACCCTCGGCTATCACTCCGAGAACGTCGAGATCACGAACGCCCTCGCGGGCGGGAACCCCTACATCGAGACCGAAGCCGACGACGACGCCCCGGAGGAAGACTACAGCGTCTTCGTCGAGGAGTTCCCCGACTACGCCGAAACCCAGAGTCTGGTCGCCGGGGCGAGTCTCGCCCGCCAGCACGACTACGACGACAGCTTCTACGCCGTCCACGTCAGCGCCGGCCGGACCGCCGACGAGCTCGCCACCCTCCAGGAGGCGGGATACGACGTGACAGGCGAGACCTGTACGCACTACCTCGCGTTGACGACCGAGGAGTGTGACGATCGAATGAAGGTCAACCCACCCGTTCGGAGCGAGGCGGACCAGGAGACCCTTTGGGAACGTCTCGCCGACGGAACCATCTCCTGTATCGGGACCGACCACTGTGCGAACACGACCGACGAGAAGATCGGCGACACCATCCGCGAGAGCAAACTCGGCTTCCCGTCGACGGCGACGATGCTCCCTTTGATCCTCTCTGAGGGGGTCAACGAGGGCCGGATCAGCCTCGAGCGGGCGGTCGAGGTGACGAGTACGAACACCGCGAAAGCCTGGAACCTCTACCCGAAAAAGGGGACGATCCGGGTCGGCAGCGACGCCGACCTCGCCGTCGTCGATCTCGACGAGACGAAGACGGTCACACCGCAACTGCTACAAAGTGTGGCTGATTACTCGATCTACGAGGGTCGAGAAGTCACCGGCTGGCCGACACACACGATCGTCGGCGGCGAGGTCGCCTACGCGGACGGCGACGTCCTCGCCGATCCGGGATCGGGAACGCACGTCGATCGGCCGGTGTAACGCGGCCACCGACGCCCACCGACCTCACAACTACTATCACCGAACCTACAATGTCAGACGAAAATCCGGGTCCACTCGACGGACTCACTGTAGTCGAAGCCGGATCGATGATCTCCGGGCCGACTGTCGGCCGCTTTCTCGCCGATTTCGGCGCGGACGTGATCAAGATCGAACATCCCGAACACGGCGATCACATCAGAAACTTCGGGACCCAGAAAGACGGCATCGGAATGTGGCACAAGTACCTGAGCCGGAACAAACGCTCGGTCACGCTCGACATCTCCGATGAACGCGGCGCAACCGTCTTCTGTGACCTCATCTCGGAAGCCGACGTGCTCATCGAGAACTTCCGTCCCGGCACGCTAGAACGGTGGAACCTCGGCTGGGAGACCCTCTCCGAGGAAAACCCCGACCTCGTCATGTTACGGATGTCCGGGTTCGGCCAGACTGGCCCCTACGCCGAAAAGCCCGGTTTCGGCACACTCGCCGAGGCGATGAGCGGTTTCGCCTACGTCAACGGCTTCGAGGACCGGGAGCCACTGCTCCCGCCGACCGGCCTGGCCGACAACATCGCCGCACTGTACGCCACGTTCTCGGTGATGTTCGCCCTCTATCACCGCGACGTCAACGGCGGCAGCGGCCAGGTCGTCGACGTCAGCCTGATCGAACCGATCTTCAACCTGATCGGCCCGTTCCCGCTTTCCTACGACCAGACCGGCGAAATCGCCCGTCGCTCCGGGAACCGCTCGACGTCCTCCGCACCCCGGAACGTCTACCGGACCGAAGACGACCGCTCGGTCGCACTCGCCGCGAGCGCCCAGCCGCTTGCGATGCGCACGTTCGAGGCGATCGGCCGGCCTGACCTGAAAGACGATCCGCGCTTTGTCGACAACGAGAGCCGCCTCGAGAACGTCGAGGAACTCGACGCGATCATCCAGGAGTGGATGGCAGACCACACCCGCGAGGAGATCCTCGAGACCTTCGAGGCCCACGACGCGACCATCGCGCCGGTGTACAACGTCGCGGACATCCTCGAGGACGAACACTACCGGGCACGGGACGCGGTCGTCCACGTCGAGGACGACGACCTCGGCGAGGCCGCCGTCCAGAACACGATCCCCAAGTTCAGCGAGACCCCGGGCGAGGTCGAGTACCTCGGCCCGGACCTCGGCGCACACAACGAGGAGGTCTTCGGCGACCACCTCGGCTACGACGAGGCCCTCCTCTCCGACCTCGACGCGGCGGGGGTGATCTGATGGATCTGCCCGACTCGGCGACGATCGTCGAGATGCTCCCACGCGACGGCTTCCAGCGGTACCCCGAGTTCATCCCGACCGGGGAGAAAGTGGCGCTGATCGATGCGCTCTCACAGACCGGCGTCGACGAGATCGAGTTCACCTCCTTTACCCATCCGAAGGCGGTGCCGAGTCTGCGCGATGCAGGCGAGGTCGCAGAACGGATCGAACGCCACGAAGACGTCTGCTACCGGGCACTCGTGCCGAATACGATCGGAATGGAGCGGGCCCTCGAGGCCGACGTGGACAAGGTAAACGCCTTGGTCGTCATCAGCGACGCCTACCGCGAGAAAAACCAGGGGATGAGCCTCGAGGAAAATTTAGCGGAGATCGACGCCATCGTCGACCTCGCCGCCGGGACCGACGTCGAGGTCGAGGCCGGTCTCGGCACGAGTTTCTTCTGTCCCTACGAGGGCGAAATCCCCCAGGAACGGACACTCGAGGTCGTCTCCCGCGTCCTCGAGGCCGGCGTCGACGAGGTCACCCTCGCGACGACGATGGGGATGGCCGATCCGCGACAGGTCATCGCCATGCTCACCGAGGTGTTCGACCGCCATCCCGACGCCGACGTCGGACTCCACCTCCACGACACCAACGGGATGAGCCTCGCCAACACGCTCGCGGCGATGCACGCCGGCGTCGACCGCTTCGACGCGTCGGTCTGTGGTCTCGGTGGGGGGACGATCCTGCCCGGTGGCCTCGGCGACGTGGGGAACACCCCGACGGAGGACCTCGTCAATATGCTCTCGGACATGGGCATCGAAACCGCCGTCGACTTCGACCGACTGCTCGAGGTCGCCGGTGACGTCGCCGAGGACCTCGAGCTCGGGACGCCGAGTCACGCCCTGATGGGTGGGACGAGAGCACAGGTCCTCGAGACGGCGGATGGGGAGACGAACGACTGAACGACGACTGAGACGATACGGACGATACCAATGACTGGAAAAACGATAACGGAAAAGATCCTCTCGGAGAAGTCCGGGACGGACGTCAGCGCGGGCGAGTACGTCGAAGCACGGGTCGACGAGGTGATCGCCCACGACGTGACCGGACCGCTCGCGGTCGAGGCGTTCGAGGACGTCACCGGTGAGGACCGCGAACTGGCCGCCCCGGATAGTACCGTCTTCACGCTCGACCACCACGCGCCGGCCGACGGCGTGAAGGCAGCGAACAACCACAACGTCGTCAGGGAGTTCGCCGAGGAGTACGGCGCACACCAGTACGAGATCAACGACGGCATCTGCCACCAGGTGATGATCGAGGAGGGGTTCGTCGAACCCGGCGACCTCGTCGTCGGCGCGGACTCACACTCGACGACCTACGGCGGTCTCGGCGCGTTCGGCACCGGCGTCGGCTCGACAGACCTCGGAACGACGTTCGCGACGGGCGAGTTGTGGTTTCGCGTCCCCGAGACGCTCCGATTCGAGGTCCACGGTGACCTCCCCGATGGCGTCTACGCGAAAGACCTCATCCTGCGGTTCATCGGCGACGTCGGCTTCGACGGTGGGACCTACATGACCGCCGAGTACGCCGGCTCCGCGGTCGGCGACCTCCCGATCCACCAGCGACTCGTCCTCGCGAACATGGCCATCGAGATGGGCGGGAAAGCCGGCATCGTCGAACCCGACGAACGGGTCGTCGACTACCTCGAGCACCAGGCCGGTCTCGAGACGTCGATCGATCCCGACCTGGCCTCCGACGACGACGCGACCTACGAGGCCGTCTACACCTACGAGGGAAGCGACCTCGCGCCACAGGTCGCAAAGCCGTCGAACCCCGAGAACGCCGTCGACGTCGACGACGTGGTCGGGACCGACGTCGATCAGGTGTTCGTCGGGACCTGTACGAACGGCCGCTACGAGGACATTCGGATCGTCGCCGACGCTCTGGCGGGCGAACAGATCGCCCCCGGAACCAGGCTGATCGTCGTCCCCGCGTCGGGGGCGGTCTACGAGAAGTGCCTCGAGACCGGCGTCCTCGGGACGATCGTCGCCGCCGGTGGGACCTTCCAGAGTGCCGGCTGTGGTCCCTGTGCGGGCTACCACCAGGGCGTTCTCGGCGACGACGACGTCTGTCTGGCGACGGCCAACCGCAACTTCCCGGGCCGGGAGGGGTCGATGGACAGCCGCGTCTACCTCGCCAGTCCCGCGACCGCGGCGGCGACGGCGCTGTACGGTGAGATCACCGACCCACGCGAGATCGGGACCGACAGGTACGACGACCATGCCACTGCTGACCCCGGGGTGGTCCGATGAGCCTCGAGGAACCCGGACGTGCCTGGGTTTTCGGCGACGACGTCGACACCGACCAGATCACGCCCTCGAGGTTTATCGTCTCGACCGACCCGGAGGAGCTCGCGACCCACGCGTTCAACGACCTGCGTCCCGAGTTCTCGGCGAACGTCGACTCCGGCGAGTTCGTGGTCGCGGGGAAGAACTTCGGCGGCGGCTCCTCGCGCGAGCACGCCCCGCTGTCGCTGATCGGCGCTGGAGTCGACGCCGTGGTCGCCCGGTCGTTCGCCCGGATCTTCTTTCGGAACGCGATCAACCTCGGGCTCCCGGTGATGATCTGCCCCGAGGCGGATCGCATCGAGGACGGCGAGGAGGTCTCGATCGATCTCGACGCCGGGACGGTTCACAATCACGACACGGACGAGACGTACGACGCGGAGCCACTCCCACCGTTCTTGCAGGACCTCGTCGACGAGGGCGGACTCAAGCCGTATACGAGGAAGAAACTGGATTCGGCCTGACGACCTGCGTGTGTATTTCACCCACAGATTGATAGTCGGACAGGAAAAACAGGAGCCTACCAGATAATGAGCGACGAGAGAGAGCGCAATCCGCTACTGAACAATCCGATCGAGTACAACCGGGAAAAACGGCTCCCAGAGCTATCGAAAGACGTCGATTCG
>LKNC01000104.1 GCA_001564255.1 Natrialbaceae archaeon Tc-Br11_E2g1 | reverse complement strand
TGATGACGAAGCCGTCGGCGAGATCGGCCGTCTGCTCGGCGCCAGCGACCACGTTCGAGGCGACGGGGTTGCCCGCCATGCCGCCACCACACCGCCTGCAGCCGACGGTGGGCACGCCGGCGAGCAGCGCTTCCTCGAGATAGTCCGAGGCCGCGTGTTCGCCGCGTTCTGCCAGTTCGATGAGCGCGTCGGCGTCGATCGTCCGCTCGCTCGTGTCGACGACGACCGGGTCCGGTGGGCCGCCACGGCCCATACAGACCATCGTCGGGTCGTACCCCTCCTCGTCCATCGTCCGGGCGATCGAGACGCCCACGGCGGTCTTTCCGATCCGTTTGCCCGTCCCGATGATCGAGAGGCTCGGCCGATCGAGCACGTCGTTCGCCTCCGGGCTCTCGAAGACGAAGTCCGCACCGACGTAGTCGACGCCGTGGGTCAGGATCGTCGACGCGATCTCGAACCGGTCCTCGTAGGTTACGACCGGTTCGTCCGACAGGTCGACGACGATCGTCGGCTCCTGCTCGGAGATTGCCCGTTCGATCGCGCCGAGAACGTCCCCGTCCTCCGCGGTGTAGATCCCGGCGGCGTCCGTGGCTCCGGCCGTCGCCAACTCCGCCGTCGGATCCTCGATCTTTTCGGTCCCGCCCAGAAAGGCGAGTCCGGAGACGACCGCGCCGTTGGACTCGAGCGCCTCGAGCGTTGCCGACGTAACCGGTGGATAGTGCTCCCCGTCGACCAGACAGACGACGGCGTCCCCGTCGAACCTGTCGAGAGCGGAATCGGACAGATGCAGGGGAATTTCCGAAGTATTCGATGGTGTACTCATAACTATGGTTCGTCATACGCCGTCTATTAGTAAAAACGTACGCCACCATCACCATATATTGGGAAACATTCCCATATATAAACCAAGCGCCCGGGCGGGGCATTTTCGGCGTTGGCACTCCTCTTCGAGTCGTAACGTCTTTGGAAAAGTGCCCGGGGAGGGCTCCGAACCCTCGATCTCCGCATGTCCCAGGTTCGAGGCTCGGCAGTCCTCGTTGGGGACACGGGTGCTTCCAAGGCGAAACCGCACCGAATCTCTGAACCCTATGAGTGCGGCGCTATGTCCAGCTAAGCCACCCGGGCTCACTCTCCCGTAGTGCGGTCTATTTCTTTAACCTTCCCTTTCTCCCCGGGCGTGCAACGGACACCCACGGATTTATGACTGGAGGTTACAAACTCCGGTGCATGAACGTTCCGCCCATCGTCCAGTCTACTCTCGACGGCGAAGAGGTCTCCACACGGGTCCCACTCGGCGGCGAGGACGAACTCTTCGTTACGCCCTCGAGGACGCTACTCTACCGTGGGGACGGGCTGTTGAGCGACGAGTCCGTCGAGGAGTATCCCCACAGTGCAGACCGCCTGGCCCTCTCGGAGGGGAGACGGAAGGCGCGGGTGACCCTCGAGTACGCCCTCGAGGGGGATCGGGAGTTTACCGTGCCGGCAAAGCGGACGGCATCGGTCTTGCACCCGGTTCTGGCCGGCGTCCTCGGCGGCAACGACGTCACTGACCCGGACGAGACGGTCCTCGAGACCTACCGCTTTAGCGAACTCACGGTGATCGTCACGAGCGACAGGCTGGTCAAACACATCGGCGAGGCGGTCTGGGACGGGGACTTCGAACAGTACCACTACGACGACGTGACGAACCTCAGTTTCGAACCCGGCAGCGTGGCGACACAGATCGTCCTCGAGGCCGACGGGCGTCAACACCGGATCAAGGCCCCGAACGACAGTGCCGACGACGTCAGCGAACGGCTCAAACGGGCCCTGTTCGAGTACCACGGCGTGGACTCACTCGACGAACTCAACGACCGCCTCGCCCCCGAGAGAGAGGAGCCAGCGGACGACCCCTCGGAAGCGTTCGCAAGCGGCGTCGACCCCCTCGAGGCGAACCCGCCCGCACCCGACGACGAAGCCGACGTCGCTGACCGCCCTGCCGGGGGAGCCGACGATCCACTCGCGGCCGTCGGGTCGTCCGACGGGGGATCGGTGGAGTCGGCCTCCGGCGGTCGGGCGGCGACGGCGATCGCGGACGCACCCGGGGAGTCCGAGGGCTCCCTCGAGGGAAGCGGTTTCGAACCCGCAGCCACCGCTCCAGACCCGGAGTTGCTCGAGCGGATCGGGGCGCTCGAGGCGACCGTCGAACGCCAGAACGACCTCCTCGAACGGCAAAGCGAGACGATCGAGCAACTGATCGAAGAGCTCAGGCGGGGACGGTAATCACTCCCTGCCGGTCACCTTCCGGATACACGAGGAGCCGAAGGGGCCGATCTCCCCGGCATCCAGGTCGATGAAGTGTCCCGTCGAGAGCCTCGAGCCACAGCGTTTGCACCGAAAATCGCCCTCTTTGATGACCACGTCCGCCTCGAAGCTGACGGACGCGCGGCTTTTCGGGCGGATGATACCGTCCTCGCGGTCGATGATCCCCCGGAGCTCCGCTTCGTCGAGAGTGTCCCGGACGACGGCCGGGTCGCTCGTGAGGAACTCGAGGCGGTCGACGGCCTCGGCGAGGGGGAGTCGCTCGTGCTCTAGGCGCGCCAGGAGCGCGAGGCCGCGTTCGACGCGGTCGTCCATCGATCGACTGTGGCCGGCGAGCCCGGATAAGGCTTCGGGGAGTCGTCCGCCGAAAACACGGCCGTTTTAGGTGCCGGGGACGAACCACGATCAATGGAGTGTCGGCAGTGTGCCTCGCCGCTCGCGAAACCCGGAGACTTCTGTCTGGTCTGTCGGGAGACGAACGCCGACACGGTCGTCCTCGAGGCCGCCCGCGACCGGGCGACGATCACGATGCTCTACGGCGAGGAGGTCGCCGGCGAGACGACGATCACGACGACGCCCGAGGAGGAAGGCGAGGCGGCGGTCGTCGAGTTGCGAAACTTCGCCGGCCTCGTTGCCGACGAGATCCGACGGAAACGCCCCGAGGAGGTCTACGCCGCGGGCGCGCGTGACGTCGTCCGGGCGGTCAGGGCGGACGTCCATCACTCCTTTTACCGGGTCGACGGCGACGACCCCGTCGGGACCGTCCTCGAGCGCCGTGGCGACCGGGCGCTCGACGTGGTCGAGACCCCACCTGCGGAGAAGATCGGCGGCAGTCACACGACCCTGATCGGCGGGCGGACGGGGATGGGTGCGATCCGGACCGTCGCGGGGCACCCACACGTAAAGAAGGTGATCCCGGGGCCGATCGACGCCGGCGGCAGGGGCTCCCAGTCGGGCTTTCGGGCAAAGGTGACCCGTTCCGACGACGGCGGCAACGTCCGCATGATCATCCGCGACGGCTCGAGCGTTCAGGAAAACCGCATCGTCACGACCGCACGCGATCGGGAGATGGGTGAACGGGTCCGCGAGGACCTAAACGACGTTCTCGAGGAGGCGGAGTTCCAGTGACGCGGTCATACTACCGGACAACAGTCAGTGAACACTCGATCGCGTCTCACGGCGCGCCGCCGGCGGTGGCGGCTGTTCGAGTGCGATCGAGTGTAAACCGTTTTATCCAGTAGTATCAGTAACTGACGTCCCCCGGTCGGGGCAGTCCCCGGAACCGTCACCGACTCGCGTCGAGTGCGTACACGATGGTCGTCGCCTTCTCCGTCGGTCGATAGAGCCGACGCCGGCCGTCTTTCGACCGTCTCACGAGGTCGACGTCGTAGAGGGCGGCCAGCCCGTGACTGATTGCGCTTTGGCTCGCGCCGACCCGTTCCTCGAGTTCCCTGGCGTAGAGTCCGTCCTCGGCGCCGACGAGCGCCCGAAGCGTCTCGTATCTGGTCTCGTTTGCCAGCGCCGAGAGGACCGTCACGTCGTCGGCGACGACGTCTTCGATCGGTTCCCCGGGGTCCGCCGCGTGGTGGTCGGCGGTTCCGTTCCCCGGGCTGCCGGTCGGCCGTGACCCGTGTGATCGATTAGCGCTCCCCGCCATCGTGCAGTATTTGTACACACGTTCAGATAACTCTGGCGGTGAACTGACCGGCCTCGAGTGGTGGATACTTGTACGCTTCAGAATACAGCCACAGGGCCAAGTACCTCGAGTACGGACGGGGACGTAGGGGCTGGACACGAGGTCGATACACGACCACTCACTTAGCCCGGTGAGGTCCGTCAGCCTGTAACGGAAGACAGCCCCTTGTCGTTCTGTCGCTCCTCGAGATCGTCGACGGGGACCTGCAGGTCGTCGGGACGGTCGGCGACGTCGTACCCACGGCCGGACCGGTCGCTGCCGACTCCAAACCGTATTTATCGCCGGGGACGAAACGGGGAGACGATGGAACGCGGGTCGCCGGAATCGTTCACCCGAATGGGGACGCTTGGCATCGAAGAGGAGTGTTTCGTCGTCGACGAGCGCGGTCGCCCCACCAGCGGGACCGACGAACTCGTCTACGAACACGACCCACCGGAGGTCCTCGAGGGTCGTCTCGACCACGAACTGTTCACGTTCGTGATCGAGACACAGACGCCCACGATCGAGGACCCCGGTGACGCCCGCGAGGCGCTGGTGGAGATCCGCCGGGCGTTAGTCGACCACGCCGAAACCCACGGCTTCCGGATCGCCGCGGCCGGCCTCCACCCACTGGCGAAGTGGCGCGAACTCGAACACGTCGAAAAGCCCCGCTATCGGGCACAACTCGACCGCATCCAGTACCCACAACACCGCAACACGACCGCGGGCGTCCACGTCCACGTCGGCGTCGACGACGCCGACAAGGCGGTCTGGATCGCGAACGAACTGCGGTGGTTCGTCCCGATCATGCTCGCACTCTCGGCGAACTCGCCGTACTGGAACGGCTTCGACACCGGCCTCGAGTCAGCCCGCGCGAAGCTCTTCGAGGGGCTGCCGAACACGGGGATACCCACCCACTTCGAGGACTACGACGCGTTCGATCGGTTCGAACGGACGATGCTCGAGACCGACTCGATCAACGACCGCGGGGAACTGTGGTTCGACGTGCGCCCGCACACGAGCCACGGCACCGTCGAGATCCGCACGCCGGACTCCCAGGCCGACCCCGACGTCGTGATGGCGTTCGTCGAGTACTCCCACGCGCTGGTCGAGGCCCTGGCGGCGGAGTACGAGGACGGGACCACAGATCACGACCACCGCCGGGAACTGCTCGACGAGAACAAGTGGCGGGCGGTCCGCTACGGCCACGACGCCTCGTTCATCGATCGCGACCTCGAGGGTACCGTCTCCCTGGGCGAGGTCGTCGACCGGGAGTGTGAACGGCTGGGGGTCGATGGGATCAAAGACGTCTACGAACGCGAGAGCGGGTCGAACCGACAGCGTCGGCTCCGGGAGGAGGAGGGGGTCGACGCGCTCTGTGAGTCGTTGGTCCTCCGGACGGAGTGACGACCCGCTCCCGAACCGCTCGTTCGGTGGGTCAGCGTTCTCGAGCGTTCTCGAGCGTTCGCCTCACCGCCCGTTCGGTATACAACGGGAGCAGGTGCTCGAGGTACTCCGGCGACGTCTGAACGTCGACCCGGTAGTCGCCCTCGTCGAGTCCCTCGGTCGCCCGCGCCGCGGCGTCGAGAACGACGTCGTCGTCGGAAGCGCCGGCGAGTGTCGCCCCCTCGAGTTCGTCCTCGACCCCCGGGAGTCGGGTGGGGTGTGTCGTTGCTCCCGTCACCGCGACCCTCGCGGTCGTGACCGTTGGGTCGTCGTTTCCGCCGCCGTCGTCGGCCCCCCACTCGAGGTGGAGACGTGCCGCGACGCCGACGAGCGCGTACCCGGAAAGCGGGTTCCGACGCTTGACGTACGCGCTCGCGGCGTCGTCGGCTACCGGAAGTCGCACGGCGGTGACGAGTTCGGTGGCGTCGACTGTCGTCCGGAAGTGTCCCCGAAAGAGGTCAGTGGCACCGACGGTTCGGTCGCCGTCGGCCCCTCGAAGGACCAGTTCGCCGTCGAGAGCGAGCAGGGCCGCAGGCAGGTCGGCTCGTGCGTCGCCGTGGGCGAGATTGCCACCGATCGTGCCGCCGTTTCTCACCTGCGGGTCGCCCAGTTCGTTCGCGGCCTCGGCCATCGCGGTCGCGTCCTCGAAGACCGCCTCCGACTCGGCGATCTCGGCGTGTGTCGTGAGTGCACCGATCGAGACCGCGTCGTCGGATCGGTCGATCCCCGACAGCGCCCCGAGATCGGTGATGTCGACCAGCGTCGGCGGTGACTCCTCGCCCGTCCGCATACGCGGCACCAGCCCGTGTGAACCCGCGATCGGTCGTGCGCCCTCGTTCGTCGTGAGTAACTCGAGTGCGTGGTCGACGCTGTCGGCGCGGTAGTAGTCGAACTCGTTCGCGTACATCAGTGCTCACCCCGGGTGGCCTGCCAGACGGACGCCGGTGTGATCGGCATGTCGAGGTGGTCGACCCCGAGGGGCTCGAGCGCGTCGACGACCGCCGAGACGACGGTCGGTGCGGCCGCGATGGTCGCGGACTCGCCGACGCCTTTCACCCCGAGGGGGTTGTGCGGACTCGGCGTCACCGTCGTTTCCGTCCCGTAATCCGGGAGCATCGTCGCGTGGGGAACGGCGTACTCGTCCATGCGCCGCGTCTGGAGGTGTGCCTCCTCGTCGTAGGCGGCCGCCTCGAAGAGCGCCGCGCCGATCCCCTGGGCGATGCCGCCGTGAACCTGTCCCTCGACGATCAGTGGGTTGATGATCTCACCGCAGTCGTCGACGCCGACGTACTGTCGGATCTCGACGTCCCCCGTTTGCGGGTCGACCTCCACGACCGCGACGTGAGTACCAAAGGGGTAGGTGAAGTTCTCCGGGTCGTAGAAGTTCGTCTCCTCGAGACCGGGGTCGACGTCCTCGGGGAGGTCGTGGCCGAGGTAGGCCTCGTGGGCGATGGTCTGAACGTGCAGCGAGCGATCCGGCGCCCCGGCGACCCGAAACTCGCCGTCTTCGAACTCGAGGTCGTCGGGACTCGCTTCGAGCTGGTGGGCTGCTATCTCGCGAGCCTTCTCGCGGACGGCCCGGGCCGCACGGGCGATCGCGCCACCGCCGACGGAGGCGCTGCGGCTGCCGTACGTGCCCATGCCCTGTGGAATCCGATCGGTGTCGCCTTCGACGACTTCGATGTCGTCCATCGAGACGCCGAGTTCGTCGGCTGCGATCTGGGCGAACGTCGTTCGGTGGCCCTGTCCCTGGTCGGCCGTGCCGACGAGGACGCGAAGCGTTCCCGTCGAATCGAAGCGGACGATCGAACTCTCCCAGCCGCCCGCGGCCGCGCCGAGTTGGCCCGCAAGCCCGGACGGGGAGAGCCCGGCCGATTCGACGAAGTTCGCGACGCCGATACCGAGGTACCGCCCCTCCTCGCGGAGGGCAGCCTGTCGCTCGCGAAGGTCGTCGTAGCCGATGTGCTCGAGGGCGACGTCCATCGTCGACTCGTAGTCGCCGCTGTCGTACACCAGCGCGGCGGCCGTCTCGAACGGGAACTCGTCGGGATCGATCTGGTTTCGACGTCGGAACTCGACGGGGTCCAGTCCGAGTTCGCGGGCCCCGACGTCCATCAGCCGCTCGATCACGTAGATCCCCTCGGTGCGGCCGGCCCCGCGGTAGGCGTCGACCGGCGTGGTCGTGGTGAACGCGCCGATCACACGGCAGTGTATCGCCGGGATCGCGTACTGCCCCGACATGATCGTCGCGTACAGGTACGACGGCGTCGCCGTCCCGAACTGCGAGAGGTGCGCACCGAGACCCGCGTGGGTTTCGACGCGGACGCCGCGAACGGTTCCGTCGTCGTCGACGGCGATTTCGGCGGTCGTCACGTGGTCGCGCCCGTGACAGTCGGTGAGGTATCCCTCCTCGCGTGTGGCCCGCCACCGAACCGGTCGGCCGAGTTGCATCGAACACCACGAGGTGACCGCCTCGTCGGGGTAGTGATAGATCTTGCTCCCGAAGCCGCCGCCGACCTCGGGCGCGATGACCTGGATCTTGTTCTCCGGCAGTCCGAGCGTGCCCGCCGAGAGGAGCATCCGGTGGAGATGCGGGTTCTGACTGGTCATCCACAGCCGAAGCTTCCCGGTCGTGTCGTTGAAATCGGCGAGCGCGGCGCGGGGTTCCATCGCGTTCGGGATCAGACGCGGTTGTCGGAGGTCGACCGTCGCGACGCGGTCGGCAGCCGCGAACGCCTCGGTCACCGCCGCAGCGTCTCCGAGTTCGAAATCGAAGGCGACGTTATCCTCGGCTTCCTCGTGTACCGGCGAGACGTCCTTTTCGACGGCCTCGACGGGATCGGCGTACGCCTCGAGTTCCTCGTACTCGACGCGAACGCCCTCGAGTGCGTCGCGTGCCTGGTGGGCGGTCTCGGCGACGACGGCGGCGACGGCGTCCCCCTCGTGTCGAACCGCGTCGACGGCGAGCATTCGGTACTGTGGTTGGACGAGACCCGGGAGGTCCCACGCCGTCGGGATCGTGTTCGGAACACCGCTTTCTTCGACGTCTTCGCCCGTGTACACGGCGATGACGCCGTCCATGGCCTCGGCCTCGCTCGTGTCCACGTTCAGGATCCGTCCGTGGGGGATACCCGACCGTTTGATCGCCAGATGAGTCGTGCCCGGGAGGGAGACGTCGTCGGTGTAGATCCCCTCGCCGGTGAGCAACGGCACGTCCTCGTCGCGTTCGATCGCTGCGCCGAACGC
>LKNC01000103.1 GCA_001564255.1 Natrialbaceae archaeon Tc-Br11_E2g1 | reverse complement strand
GCCTCGGACAGGTCCGATCCGTCGAACGGAACGACGAAACTCATACCGGGGGGTAACCCCCCGACGGACATTAACTTCCGGGTGGTGCCCGGCGAGTGGGAACACGGCGTGGTCGGTGAGACGCCGTATGAGGTGTGGACGTATTCAGCCGGGCGACTATGGGTCATCCGCGAGTCCACGTCGACATGGTAGAACCCGTCCCTGACTCCGTCGAAACGGCCGTCTACCTCTACTGTCTGTCGGTCGCGATCGTCGGTGTCTCACTCCACGTGTGGATCCGGACCGGAGCCGATCACGGGGACCGTACGGACGGTGAGTGATCGAGCGACCCGTGTCAGCGGACGATCGTCACCGGGACGGACGCACGACGGACGATCCGTTCGGCGACGCTTCCGAGCAACACCCGGGAGAGCCCGGACCGGCCGTGACTGCCCACGTAGACGCGATCGATCGGGTTTTCCTCGAGATACGAGAGGGTCTCGTCGGCCGGTTCCCCCACGACCGTCTCCGTCTCGAGGTCGCTCCCGTGGTCGCTCGCTACCTCGCGTGCCCGGTCGAACAGCTCCTCGGCTTCCTCGTGTCTCGTCTCGAGGACGCTCTCGATGCCGAAGTGGGCTGCTTCCCCGTAGCTCGTATCGTAGGGGTTGATCGCGTGGAGGACGGTGACGTCGGCTTCGGGGTGTTCCTCGAGGGCGAACTCGAGTGCTTCCCGGGCGGGTTCGGAGTCGTCGAACGCGACGAGAATGTCCATGCCCGGTAGTTCTCCCACCGGATACTTAAATCGCCCCACGGGCAGGCCGGCACACAGGTGTGTCGGTCGGCGTGAGGGAGTGTTCCGCCCTCCTAGACGAGGGTGAGCCCGCCGTCGACGACCAGCGACGCGCCAGTGATAAACGCCGCCGGCTCGGAGGCGAGATAGACGATCGAGCTCGCCAGTTCCTCGGGGTCACCCTGTCGGCCAACGGGTGTCATGGCCACGGCCGCCTCGATCTCTTCTTCTTCGGACACTTCCTCGGCCGCACCAGTGTCGACCATGCCGGGGACGATGGCGTTCATCGTGATCCCCTTCGGACCGAGGTCGATGGCTGCGCTCCGGGTGAAGCCGACGACTCCGCCCTTGCTCGCGGCGTAGTGTGAGAGGTCACCCGACCAGCCGACGTGCCCCCCGGAAGCCGAGGAGATGTTGACGATCCGGCCGTACCCCTGGTCTTCCATCGCCGGCAGGACGGCTTTCGTGCAGTTGAACACGCCCGTCAGGTTGATGTCGATCACCTGTTGCCAGTCCTCCGGGCTCATCTCCTCTAGGGTCGCCGTCGGGAAGATCCCCGCGTTGTTTACCAGGATATCGATTCTACCGAACTCCTCGAGTGTGTCCTCGACGACGTCCTGTGCCCGCTCGTAGTCGGTGACGTCGAGTTCGTGGACCAGCGCGTTGGCCCCGCGTTCCTCGACGGCTTCCCCGACGTCCTCGATTTCGGGGATGACGTCGGTGACGACCACGTCAGCGCCCTGTTCGGCAAGCAGCGTCGCCGTTTCCTTCCCGATTCCACGTCCCGCTCCGGTCACGATCGCGACTCGGTCGTTGAGATCTATCATTGCACGTCGATCAACGCACCCTTCGATAATAAAACACCCAGACGGCCAATACGCACCTCCGCCGGAGCGGGAGCCGAAACGCCGTCAGTCCGTCGTCGGAGCGAACGTAACGATCGTGTGCTCCTCGCCGACCGCTTCGACGCCGACCTCGACGGTATCGCCGATCTCGACCTCCTTGGCGTCCCGGAGTTGGCCGGTGAGCGTGACGCCCTCCTCGAACTCCGCGAGGACGATCGTGTACGGCGTCTCCTCGGCAAAGGCCGGGATCGAACTCGTGATCAGGGTATGTGAGACGACCGTCGCCGGCCCCGACAGTGGCCGTTCGACCATGCCGCCGGTACACTCCGGACAGACCTCCCGCGGGGGAAGCCCCGTCCCGGCACACTCTTTACACTGTCTGTAAACCGGTTCGCCGTCCTCGATCGCGTCCGTGAACTCTCTGAACCAGGGTTGCATGATTACTCACCTCTGAAGACGTTTACCACACAGCTCGCACCACTCCCGCCGACCGTGTGCGTCAGGCCGACCTCCGCGTCGTCGATCTGGTTGGGGTGGCGGCCCTCGAGTTGTTTCGTGATCTCTGCCAGCTGGGCGACGCCGGTCGCGCCCACGGGGTGACCTTTCGCCAGCAGCCCGCCGGAGGCGTTGACCGGGATCCGCCCGTCGACTGCCGTCTCGCCTTCGACGGCACCGCGTGCGCCCTCGCCGCGCTCGAAGAAGCCGAGTGACTCGACGGCGAGGATCTCGGCGATGGTGAAACAGTCGTGGACCTCTGCGACGTCGACGTCGTCGGGATCGATACCCGCCTGCTCGTAGGCCGCCTCCGCCGCCCGTTCCGCCGCGGGCGTTCGGGTGATCTCGGGGCGGTCCTGCAGGGCGATCGAATCACTCGACTGCCCGCTGGCGACGAACGTCACCGGAGCCTCGAGGCCGTGATCCTCGGCGTACTCCGCCGAGACGAGGACGGCCGCGCTCGCGCCGTCGGTGATCGGACAGCAGTCGTGGAGTTTCAGTGGGCTCGCGACCGTCGGGGAGTCGTGGACGTCCTCGACGGTCAGTTCCTCACGGTTCTGGGCGATCGGGTTCTCGACGGCGTTCCGGCGGTTTTTCACCATCACTTCCGCCAAGTCGTCTTTCGTGACGTCGAACTCGCGCATGTACGCCCGGGCCATCAGCGCGTAGATGCCGGGGAAAGTGAGGCCGGCCTCGTTTTCGTACTCGTTTTCAGCGGCGTTCGCTAAGGCGTCTGTCACCTCGCCAAGCCCGCTCGAGAACATCATCTCGACGCCACCGACCAGGGCGACGTCGACCGCGCCCGACTCGATCGATCGGTGGGCGATCCGTGCGGTGGTACTCGCGGAGGCACACGCGCTCTCGGTCCGCGTCGCCGCGGCCTCCCGGACGCCGAGGTAGTCGGCCATCATCGGGCCGACGTGCCCCTGGTCGTCGGTCACGTCACCGAGAAAGTTCGCGACGTACAACTCCTCTACGTCCGCTGTGGGAACGCCTGTGTCCTCTAGGGCCTTTCGTGCCGCCTCGACGAACAGTTCGCGTGTCGATCCGTCGGGGTATTTTCCGAAGGTCGTGCTGGCGACGCCAGCTACCTGTACGGTCATGGGAGTTAGCCTACAGATACGAGGGTAATAAAACGACTCCTAATATGTGAACAAGTCGGTACCAGCAGGCGGCGAACGGACAGCTTACAGCGTCAGACCCGAACGCTCCCGGGCGTCTACGGCGTGCCACTGGAGGTCCACCACGTCCGTGAGGTCCGGATCGCCGACGAGTGTCTCGGGACGTGGCCCGGTACTGGAAGAACTGAACGTCACGCCTCGAGACCGGTCGAAATCGGTACCTCTCGACCAAGCGTTATTCCGCCGGGCGTGGTAGGCCGCCTATGCCAAGCGATCGGCTGAACGTCCTCCTCGTTCACTGTCACGACCTCGGGCGGTACCTCGGCTGTTACGACGTCGACGTCGAGACGCCGCGGATCGACGAACTCGCCACCCAAGGCGCGCTGTTCGAGAACCACTACGTCACCGCTCCCCAGTGTTCGCCGAGCCGTGGCAGCCTCGCGACCGGCCGACACCCACACGGCAACGGCCTCATGGGGCTCGCCCACGGGAACTGGGAACTGAACGACGACGAACGCATCCTGCCACAGTACCTCGCCGAGGCGGGCTATGAGACCCACCTCTTCGGTCTCCAGCACGTCACCGGGAACACCGACCGCCTCGAGTACGACCACGTCCACTCCGAGGGAAACCTCTACCCCGGCGTCTCGCCGGAGGTCCACCAGGCAAACCGGGCCCGAAACGTCGCCGACGTCGTCTCGACGTTCCTCGAGAAACGGGCCTTCGAGGCGCCCTTTTTCGCCTCAGTCGGTTTCTTCGAGTGTCACCGCGTCGAGGAGGAAAACGGCCGCTTTGGCTTCGATTCGGACTTCTACGAGGTCGACGACCCCGACGAGGTGCGCCCGCTTCCCTACCTCCCCGACAGACGTGGGGTTCGTCGCGACCTCGCGGAGATGCGCGGGATGGTCTACGCGATCGACGACGCCGTCGGGGTGATCCTCGATGCACTCGCCGAGGGAGGACTCGAAGAGGGGACGCTCGTGGTCTTCACCACCGAACACGGCATCGCCTTCCCCCGCGCGAAGGGCAGCCCCTACGACGCCGGCCTCGAGGCCGCCCTGATCGTCCGATGGCCCGGCGTCGCCGACGACGGCAGCCGTTACGACGAACTGCTGAGCAACGTCGACGTCTTGCCGACGATGCTCGAGTGTATCGGCCTCGAGGTCCCCGACGAACTGCACGGCCGGAGTTTCCTGCCCCTGTTGACCGGCGGGGGGTACGACGAGCGCGAGCAGGTCTTCGCCGAGATGACCTGGCACGACATGTACAACCCCTTCCGGGCGATCCGCACTCGCCGATACAAGTACGTCAGGAGCTTCTGGCACCTGCCGAAAGTCTACCTCACGAAAGACATCTTCGCGAGCGAGGCCGGCCGCGAGGTCCGTGAAGCGGACGGCGTTCCGCCACGGCCCTACGAGGAACTGTACGACCTCGAGGAGTGTCCCCGGGAAGACGACAACGTGGTCTACGAACCCAGGTACCGGGACGTCAGGGCCGACCTCGCCGAACGGCTCAAAGACTGGATGGAAGCCACCGACGACCCACTGCTCGATGGGCCCGTGCCACCCGGCGATTACGAGGAGATCCAGTCGTGGCCACACGAGTCCGAGTGATAGCGATAGCTGTACCGCTGTACCGGGGCGACCCCGAGACGGAGCGCAGTTGCCCCGGAACGGACGGACAGCAGTCAGTATGAACGACCCACTCGACCGCCGGGACTGGCTATAAGGGCCACGCTGTGGACGGCATAGACGAGATGGAGTACAAACAGTTCATCGGCCAGGTCCAGCACCGACTCGAGTTCGGCCGTTTCGGCGAAGCCGTCCGGGCGACGCGAGCGACACTGACGACTCTCGGCGAACGGCTCCCGGAGGGCGAGGCGACCGATCTGGCCAGCCCGCTCCCGATGGAGATCGATCGCTACCTGACTGAAGGCGAGTTCGGCCAGCGTTTTGATTACCACGAGTTCGTCGGTCGGGTCGCAAAGCGCGAGGGGATCGACCGGGCGGACGCGAACTACCACGCCCAAGAGATCCTCGCGGTCGTCGGCGAGGTCGTCCCGCCGGGGAACGTCGAGAAAGTGAGAAACGGCCTCCCAGAGGACTACGAGCCACTGTTCGAGGGGATCGAACGCGAGGGGTGACCACCGCGGACGAGCGTCACCGCGAGTTCCGACCGCCGGGTCACCGTCTCCGCGACCGTTCCGGTGAGCACCCGCTCGCTTATCGACCGACCGTGCCCGCCCATGACGATCCCATCGACCCCCTTCGCGCGTGCGTGGCCGACGATCTCGGTCGCCGGCTTGCCGTATTCGACCGCCGTGTCGATCGCCGTCCCGTGTTCGTCGGCGATCTCCTCTGTGGCGGTGAGGATCCGTTCTGCACGAGTTCTCGCGTCCTCGAGTACCGGCTCGAGGTAGGTCCCTTCGACGTCCGCCCGGTCGTGTTCGAAGGGGAGATCGAGAACGTGGACTGCGGTGAACTCGGCCTCCGGAAACGTCTCGAGGGCGTACTCCAGGGCCGCCTCGGCCTGTTCGGAGCCGTCGGTCCCGAGGAGGACCGTTCCGGGGAGGTCGCGGTCCCGAAGATCAGCGAGCGGTTCGGAGATGATCGTCGTCCTCACGGGTGCCCGCATGACGATCGTCTCGCTTACGTGACCCAGGAACGGTCGGGTGATGGGTGACTCGCCGTGACTGCCCATCACGACCGCGTCGAACTCCTCCTCGAGTAGACACTCGAGAATCTCCGTGTGTGGCGTCCCCGTCCGGGTCTCGGTCTCTATGTCGTGGTCGTACGCGTCGGCCTGCTCGCGAGCGGCCTCGAGTATTCGCCGTGCAGTCGCCTGCCTGCGCTCTTGTGGCGTCTCCGCGTCGCCGACGGCCGCGTAGTGGTCGTGGCCGGGATCGTGGACGTACAGTGCGGTGATCGTCGCGTCGGGGAACGATCGCAGGGCGTACTCGAGGACGGCGCTGGCGTGGTCGGAGCCGTCTACCGGGACGAGAACTGTCTCGGTCATGGACGAACCCCACCACGACGGCGATCGTAAAACTATCAGGTCAGTCGTCCTGGCGCTCCTCGGAGACGAAACTGACGTCCTGGCCGGGCTCGATCGGGATGCGCTCGAGTTCTTCGCCACCCTCGTCGTGGATCACGACGTAGTAGTCGACTGCGGGCTCGTCCGGTGCGTTCTCCCGCAGGACCGTCTTCAGTTCGCCGGCGTCGCTCATTGACGGATCACCGCTGTCGTCCGTGGTTGGGAACCAGTACACCCGTCGATCCGGACTGCTGTCACTGCTGTCCGCGATCCCGCAACGTCACAGTCGGAGGGCACGTCGATCGTACCACTCTCCACACCGCAAAAACACACCGACTCGAGGCGACCGCTACCGCCGTGGCGACTCGAGGACGACGTCCGTCCCCTCGAGTAACTCCTCGACTTCCTCGCGGTTCTCCTGGTGGTCGGCGAGGAACTCACGCATTAGCTGGGCGGCCTGTTCCTTACAGTCACCACAGAGACGTTCGCCGCCGACACACTCGTCGTAGACCTCCTTTGTGAACTCGTCGTCGTCGCCGGCGAGCAGGTAGGCGTACAGTTCGTAGACGGGACACTCGTCGGCTTTCCCGCCTTTCTCGCGTTGTTCTTCGGCGGTCTCGCGGCCGCCAGTCGTCGCCGACCGGACCTTGTCGTAGCCGTCCTCGGGATCGTCGAGAAGCGAGATGTGGGAGGCGGGGATCGACGAGGACATCTTCCCACCCGTCAAGCCAGTCATAAAGCGATGGTAGATCGACGAGGGCGGGAGAAAGCCGTAGCCGCCGTACTCGACCTCGAGGTCGCGGGCCAGTTCCTCGGCTTCGGCGACCTCGAGATCGAAGGCGTCGACGTGGGAGTCGTAGACCCGTTTCTCGCCCTCGACGGCGTCGATGAGTCCCTCGAAGGCCTCGTCGGTGGCCCGACGGTCGAAAAAGCGAGTGCGCGGGCGGAGTGGCTCTTTCCCGCCGTTTGCGAGTTTCTCGACCGTGGACTCGAGGGCCGGCCCGTCCTCGACGGCCGCCTCGAGCCACGTCGCGGCCGCCTCACACCGTGGCGTTTCCGGATCGTCGGCGTACTCCTCGCGGGCGTCGTACGCCTCGGCGACGAGGTCTCGTTCGTCGTCTGTCAGCTCGAAGCTCGCGTAGGCCTCGCTGACTTTGAAATACCGCATCCGTTCGCCCAGGTCACGAGCCAGCCGAACGTGGGGGTCCTGGTCCGGACCCACGGGAATCACCGTCGGCTTTGGCTCGTCCGCGGCCTGTGGGTAGAGGATGTCCGCCATCTGGGTGACGACCGACTGCATGTGTGAGACGTCGGTCTCGCCGTCGAAACCGTAGATCGCCTGGAACTCAGAGAAGTTCGCCTCCGCGCCGAGTTCGAAGGCCAGATCCTGCACCTCACGTTCTGCCGACTGGCGGTAGAGGGTCCCCTCCTCGGGGTCGAATCCGAGTGCAAGAAGGGAGAGCAGATAGCTGCGGGCGTGTTCGTCGATCTCCGCCCAGGTCATCCCGCGGGCTGCGTGGGCCTCGAGGTCGGCGATCAGCGCGTAGGCATCTGCTCCCTGCTGTTGATGCCAGATGATCTCGTCGAAGACCAGTTTGTGACCGATGTGGGGATCGCCGGTGGGCATAAAGCCGGAGAGGGCGGCGAAGGGTTCGCCCTCCGCCATCGCCTCCGCGACGGGTCGGTACTCACGGTGGCCGAAGATGACTCCCCGACGCATCAGGTAGTGGGGGTCCGGGACCGCCTCGAGTACCTCGTCGAACTCCTCGATCCCAAACTCCTCGAACAGTTTCCGGTAGTCGGAGACGCTCGAGGAACCCCAGGGGTCGAGTGCGACATTATCTGCGCCGTCTGTCCCACCGTCCGTCCGGGGTTCGTCCCCCTCGAGTGGATCGTCTCCGATCATGTCGTCGACTCACGCTCGCCCGCGCAAAAAGCTTCCTTTCGACCTCGAACCGGGGGTCTTCGGCCCGCGGTCGTTTCGCGGTCACGTCAGAGACACCGGCCTCGAGGGGACATGTTTATGCGCTCGCTCCCCTGAGCCCCGCGTATGCCCCGCAACGGGTCACGAAAAACCCAGACAGCAGTGGGTTCCGGGAGCCACACCACGGAACGGGACGACGGGCCGTCGATCCGGGAGTGTAAACGGTGTCCGAGCTGTGGGACGGTCGCCGAGGAACTGTTTTACACCTACTGTGGGAACTGCGCCTCGCCGCTGGTCCGGGCGTACTACCAGGTCGAGTAGCTCCGGCGGCAACTACTTGACTCACAGCCGCCAACGCCCGTATGGCCGATGACGAAGAACTGTGGTGCCGAGGACGTAGGGGCCGGACGGGACCGACCCGTTCCTCGCGTCCGGCGACGATCTACCGAAGGCGCCGAGGCCGCTACCTTTCGACGACCTCGAG
>LKNC01000102.1 GCA_001564255.1 Natrialbaceae archaeon Tc-Br11_E2g1 | reverse complement strand
GCCGAACACGCCGTCGACAAGATCGTCTCCCGACTCGAGGATCTCGGCTTACTCGAGTAAGCGACCGTCTCCGACGTTCGCGTCACGACCAGTGTCGACGCCGCCGAAGACGACGCGAATCTACCTCTCATCCCAGCCGGGCGTTCCCGGCGCTCCGCGACGGTCCTCGATCACTCGAGCCAGTTCGGCTTCGGGGCGTTCGTCGCCGTCACAACGGTCGTGCCACGCCTCGATCGCTGCACCGACCCACGAGTCCGCCTCGAGTGCCCGCTCTCTCCCGCGGTCGTAGTGGGACTCCGAGACGGCGATCGTGCCGGGACTCGAGGCGGCGGCGACGGCGAGGAACTCGGCGCGATCGGCCCAGCTGAGTTCCTCGCGGGCCGCCCGCTCGACGACGCCCTCGAGATCCTCGGGTCGCGGGTGAGCGAACACCTTGGCACCGATCGCCCCCGGGCCGAGCAAGAGCCCGTCGACGTCGCCGGGGTCGTCCTCGAGGAGGCGATCGCCGCCGAAGGCGTCCTCGACGCGTTCACACTCGGTTTCGGCCTCGAGCGTGAGGTTGTGGGCGGGATACTCCTCACACTCGGCGGGAAACAGATCGTCGTCGTAGAGGCGACACTGCAGGGTCGTCGGATCGAGGAAGACACACGTCGGGAGCCACCGTGGCTCGGCGAGGTCGAACGGCGCGACCGGCTTGGGCGGTTTCCGGAGTCCGACGAAAAAGGCCGGGCGGCCGGCGACCGTCGCGACGTGGTGGCCGTCGATCTCGAGGCCGTCTCCGTCGTCACCACCGTCCCCTTCCCACAGTCGCGGCGTCAGGGCGTCACCGAGCCCGGACTCGAGGAACGCCCTGATCTCGTCCCGGGTGAGCGCGAGGAAGTTGTCGGTGTCGTCGAGTGGCCGCCAGGGGCCGCGTCGTTCGTGGTCCGGGCCGTCCTCGTCGAGTGACCGCCAGTCGATACAACAGCCGGCACAGCCAGCACAGTTCACCTCCATGGACACGCCTACACCGGGCCCGAACTTAATTGACAACCGGTGGGGGAACGACTTTCACCGACGGAGACCGACTGACAGGTATGGGAAAGGCATTCTGTGACGGCTGTGGTCGGAAAGTCACCGTCGCCGGGGGCGTCGCCAACCTCTGGACGTTCGGCGAACGGGACGGCAGCGACGGCACAGCCCTGACCCTCGACCTCGAGGACGGCACGACTCACCTGCTGTGTTATCCGTGTATCGAGAAACTGCCCGACCACCCGACCGAAGACGACATCGAGGCCCTCGAGGCCCACGACGCCGGAGCGGACTCCGCGTAAGGGCAGTCCGGAAAGAACGGAAGCGATCTCGAGTGCTGACAGGGGACACTCGAGGCGGTCCAGGCGTGTTCTGTGGATCGAACGGGGATCGGTCCGCCGTGGGAGTCGTGTACCCCTACCCACTGACAGGCAGTGTGGGATTCGCTGCCAATGGGCATGGGGCTGTCGGCGGGCTACAGTGTGTGAGAACGGGGGTCGGGAACGGGGGATCGACGTCTAGACGTCGAGGACCTGCCGAAGCACGTCCGGGACGTCCGCCAGGGCGTCGTCTAGGGCCTCGACGTCGGGGCCACCGCCCTGTGCGAAGTCCGGCGGGCCGCCGCCACCGCCGCCGACTCTCCCGGCGAGTTCGCCGACGACCTCGCCGGCGTTGACGCTCACGTCCTCGGGGACGGCGACGACGAACTGGGCACCCGACGCGCCACTGGCGAAGACGGCGACTTTGCCCTCCTCGGCGATGGCGTTTGCCGTCGCCCGGAGCTCGTCCATGTCGGCGTCGAGGCGCTGGACCACCGCAGTGGTCTCGCCGATTTCGATTTCCTCGCCGCCACCGCCGCCGCTGGCGCGGGCGTCCGCGAGCTGTTCTTTGAGTTCTTCGATCCGTTTGCCCCGCCCCTTCCACTCCTCGAAGAAGCGTTCGGCGGTGTCGGGGACCTCCGGCGGGGAGACGTCCAGGATCTCCGCGGCCTCGTAGAGGGCGTCTTCTTTCCTTTGGGTGGACCCGATGGCGGCCTCGCCGGCGGCGAAGGTTATCCGCTCGACGCCGTCCTGGACGCGCTCGGTCGAGAGGATCTTGATCGTGCCGATGTCGCCGGTTCGGGCGACGTGGGTGCCACCGCAGGCCTGGGTGTCCTCGTCGACGTGGATCAGTCGGATGTGCGTTCCCGGCGGGATCCCACCCTGGTAGAGGTCGAAGCCGTACTCGGCCTCGGCGTCGTTTCGGTGGGGCCACTCCTGGCTCACGGCCGAATTGTCCATCACGATCTCGTTCGCCAGCAGTTCGATCTCCCTGATCTCCTCCCTGGAGATGCGCTCGTAGTGGCGCACGTCGATCCGGGAGCTGTCGACGCCCTTCTGTGCACCGGCCTGGCGGATGTGCTCGCCTAAGACCTGCCGGGCAGCGTGGATGACGATGTGGGTCGCCGTGTGGTGGCGCATCAACTGGCGACGGCGGCCGGCGTCGATCTGGCCGTTGACGAACTCGCCTTTCCCGAGCTTTTCGTCGGTTCGATGGCGGATGACGCCGTCTTCGATCTGGACGTCCGTGACAGTGACCGTCGACTCCTCGGTCGAGAGCGTTCCCGTATCCGCGGGCTGGCCGCCGCCTTCCGGGTAGAACATCGTCTGATCGAGGACGACGTCGTAGCCGTCCTCGAGTTCGAAGACGTCGAGGACGACCGCCTCGAACTGCGTTCGCTGCTGGTCGTCGTAGTACAGTTTCTCCGTCTCCGGGAGGTCTTCGAACCGTTCTTGCTCCTCGCTCGGTTCGGCCTCGGCCTCCCCTGCGGTGTCGTGACGCTGTGCGACGAGGCTGTAGAAGTCATCGGGGACGTCGACGTCAGCGCCCGCGTCGGTCGCGATCCCCTCGACCATGTCGGGCTGGATGCCGTGGCTGTCGTAGAGTTCGATCAGTTCCTCGGTCGGGATCGTCTCGCCGCGTTCGGCGTACTCCCCGGCGAGCTGTTCGACCCGGCGGCCGCCCCGTTCGAGGGTCTCGCGGTACTTTTCGACCTCGGTACGGACGACGTCGCGGACCGTATCGCGGTTCTCGTAGCCCAGACGGTCGGCCTGCATGTCCACGAGTTCGTCCAGTGGCGCGTCGACGCCGACGTTGTCACACAGCCGTTTGGTCCGTCGGAGAACCATCCGCGCGAGATAGCCCGTCCCGACGTTGGAGGGGACGATGCCGTCCCCGAACATGTAGGCGAGGGTGCGACAGTGGTCGGCGATCGCGTAGAGGTCCTCGAGTGGCTCGACCAGTCCGCGCAGTTCGTCCGTGTCGACGCCCAGCTGTGTGGCGATATCGCCACGGGCGGCCTCGACGTCGTCGACGTCGTCGATGTCCAGGTTCCCGGAGAGACGGGCCGCTCGAGCCACGACTTCGGCTTCCTCGTCGGTGTGGTCGACGTCGGCGTTGTCCTTCAGGAAGGCGATCATCTCGGGGTAGATCGCCTCGTAGACCGTCGCCGTCCCCTGGCTCATCCAGGTCCACCGCTCGAGCCCGTAGCCGGTGTCGACGACGTAGGTGTCCATGTACGAATAACGGTTCCCGTCTTTGAGTTCGTACTCGCCGTCGGGGTCCCGTTCCATACACATGAAAACGAGGGTCGCGATCTCGAGGCCCCGGTAGATGACCTCGATCGCTGGCCCCGCGTTCCCGCCGCCGACCCACGGATCCTCGATGTAGGTGACTTCCTCGAGGTCGGCACCGAGGTCCGCTAAGAGGGTGTCACAGAGTTCGACCGTGCGGTCTTTCCAGTAGACTTCCCCATCGTAGGCGTACTCGCCCTCGGCGTCCTCGCGGGTGTTGAACGCGTGGTGGGCCATCATCTCGAAGGCCATCGTGTGTCGGCCCGTCTTGCCCACGTTGTCGATATCCTGCATCCGGATACACGGCTGGGAGATGGTAAGCGGGTTCGCCGGCGGCGGGGTCTGGCCGCTCGTGACCAGCGGCTGGAAGTCGTAAACCGACGCCTGGGTTAAGAGGACGTCCTCACGCCAGCGGTTCGCCGCGACGGGGTAGGGGTCGATGCGCTCGTGGTCGTACTCTTCGAAAAACGAGAGAAAGGTCTCGCGCATCTCCTCTAAACTGTACTCCTCGTCGAACCCCGGGTTGTCGATGAACCCGTACTCGTCACACGGCGGTTCCCCACACGTCGTGCGATCGTGGTCACGCGTCCAGAAGTGCGCGCCACACTTCGAGCAGTCCTTGCGCTCGAAGCCTTCCTCCTCGAAGTACTCGAGGCGGTACTCTTCCTCCAGTTCACTCATACTGTATACCTTTGGCCAGCCGGTCGGTAAAACAGTTCCGCAACTGTCACGGCGGAAAATACCCCTCACAGGGAGCGTCAACCGCGACGAACCGTCGCCACTCCGACATTTACTCAGGCGACGTTCCGGCGAAAGATACTTAGCCGATTACTGTAACGTCAGAGCATGGTCAGGGGTAAAGACGTGGCCCTGTCGCTTCTCACGGTCGGGGCGGCGGCGGCAGTCGGCTATCTGTTCAGGTCCGGTCGCGGCCGGAACGACGGGAAACCGAGAGCCGACGTCGGTGCACGCGTCGTCTCGGAAGTACCCGCCGAGGCGGCCGTCGTCGACGTCTCCTCGCGTCGTCTCGCGGCGCTCCCCGCCGTCCTCGAGGTCGTTTCGCGAGCACTCGAGGCCGACGAGGAGGGGTGGCAACAGGTCAACCTCGAGGCCGACGACGCCTGGCAGGTCGTCGACGCCGTACGCGGGTCGGCGCCGTACTACCAGGGCGACGGGACGGCGTACAACGGGATCTACGTCCGGTGTGACGACCGGGTCGTCGTCGTCGACGCCATCGGCTGGGCGCGGGTTCCCGAACCGTTCCAGTGACCGCCCGCGGCGGGTCGACCGCAACCTTGACCCCGCCGCCGCCCGCAGTTCGAAAAAAGTGAGAGACGAGAGCCGAGGGTGTGTGCCGTGACGGGTGCGACCCCCGAGGTCGTCGCCCTGGCGGTGCTCCCGGCGATACTGTGGGGACTCGCGCCGATCTTCGACAAACGTGGGATGGCCGCGGGTGGTGACCCGGTTCAGGCGTCGCTGGTCGTCGTGCTCGTCGAACTCGTGATCTACTGGACCGTCGTCAGCCTGTTTTACGGGCGAGCCGCCTTCTCCGGGATCAGCCTCGAGATCATCGCCGTCTTCGTCTTCGCCGGCGTGGTCGGGACGGCAATCGGGCGGATCACGATCTTCGTCGGCGTCGACAAGGTCGGCGCGAGTCTCAACAGCGCGATCCTCTCGACGCGGCCCCTGTTCGCGACGATGATCGCACTCGCCTTCCTCGGGGAGCCACTCGGCCCGCTGACCGCGATCGGGATCGTCGTCCTGGTCGCCGGCCTCTCGCTTCTCGCGGTCTCGAAAGGCGGCGACCTCGAGGGGTGGTCCCCCGTCGACTTGCTGTGGCCGATCGCCGCCGCAGTCACCTTCGCCGTCGCCAACGTCGCCCGCCGGTACGGCATGGTCGAGTCCCCGATCACGGCACTCGAGGCCGTCACGATAAACGAGACCGCAGGGCTGGTCGCACTCCTCGCGTACGCCCTCGCGACCGGGCGGCGGGACGTCCTCTCGATGCCTCGGGAGACCTACGGCTACTTCGCCGTCGGCGGCCTGTTGACGACCGTCGCGATGCTCTCGCTCGTGGCCGCCCTCGGCTTAGAGGAAGGGCGAATCGCGATCGTCGACCCCCTCGTGGCCACTGCACCCTTCTTTACGCTCGTGTTCGCCGCCGTCTTCCTGCGTGACCTAGAACGGGTGACGAAAGGCGTGATCGCGGGGGCGGCGTTGATCGTCGTCGGTGCGGTGTTGATCACGATCTGATACCGACGGACCAAAACCCCCGCGGCTTTTCGCCGCCAGTATTCGGATCACCGACCGACGTGTCCGGCCCGCTCGTCACCGGGGGGCGTCCGGCTTCCCGGCCCTCTGGCACCGCAGTTGCTCGACCAGCGACAACCGAGCAAACAGTTTACGGTATCGAGCGGGGAACGTTCCGACCGAACCGAATGGCTTCCCCGTACCGACCGAACGGAGCCGGCGACCTCGAGGGGTTTACCCCAACTTTCCTCGCCAACCTCCTGCCACTGGCCGGCGTCGTCTGGCTCGAATGGGAGCCCGCGACGCTGGTCCTGGTCTACGGCCTCGAGGTCCTGTTCTCGGTGCTACTCGCGAGCGTGAAGGCGTTGTTCGCGGGACGGCCGCCGTCGACGGAGCGTGAGGGGATCCTCTCGACGCCCGGGGCGTTCCTGACCGGAAAGCGTGGTTCGTTCCGACCGGTCGGGTGGCTGCCGCCGATCTATCCGCGAAACGCGCCTTTCGCCCTCGGTGCACTCGTCGTCCTCACGGTGTACGGCGTCTTCTTCGGGGGAGTCGTGGTCGTCGCCTTCGAGGGCCTCGACGGCGTGGTCTGGTCCACGGTGGCGGTAAGCGTCCTCGGGCTCGCCGTCGCCCAGCTCGTCGAGACGGGCCGGGAGTACTTCGGGAACCGCCGGTACGAACGCGTCTCCCCCTACGCGGTCATCGAGACGCCCGCCCGCCAGCTGTTCGTTCTACTCGTTGCCCTCGCGGTCGTCGGCCTCGCCGCCGGCCTCACCGTCGGCGGACCGGCGGTTCTCGCGGTCGTCGTCTGTGTGAAACTGCTCGCGGAGTGGTCGACCTACCACGCGACCCACACTGACGGAGAGGTCGGCCGGCTCGCCGCCTGGCTCGGCGGCCCCGGGAGCGAAGCTGACCGGGAGCCCGTCGAGGTACCCGAGACCCCGCCAGGCGCTCGCGTCCGTCCCGCCCGGATCGTCGTCCTCGAGGGGGTCGCCCTGGCGCTCGTCGCGACCGCCGTCTACGCCCTCGTCTTCGCGACCGTCTGGGGCGTCGCCGTGCTCGTCGCCGTAGCCGTGACCGACTCCGTGACGGTCTTCTGGCTCGGCGTCGCCGCCTCCCCGCTCCTCGTGGTGGGTATCTTCGGCGTCCGGTTTGCACAGCACTCCCTCGAGTACGCCACCCTCGAGTACCAGCGCCGGGACGACTCGCTCGTGGTCTACGACCGCGTCCTCGAGGAACCCCAGTGGACCGTCCCGATCGAGGAAATTCGGGAGGTAACCGTGGTCCAGGACCGTCTGATCGACCGGCTGGCCGGAACACGCACGTTCGCGGTGACGACCGGCTGGGGGTCGAGTGAGCGGGTCCGGCGGATCGGACCGTTCGAAGATCCCGATGGCGTCGTCCCCACCCTCGACGTACCGCTCGAGTCGACCGCCCTCGAGCCGATGGACCGACGCCTGGCGGCCGGCGCGATCACGCTCGCCTGTGTGACCGCCCTCGCCGGCGTCGCGGTGCTCGGCGTTTCCGGGCCATCCTCTGACGGGCTGGTGGTGGTCGCCGTTGGCCTGCTCGGGGCGTGGACCCTCTGGGATCGAGCGTACCCCGAGACTGACGAGGACGGCTGAACAGGAACGGAAGCGTTTACCGTCTCCACGCGATTCCCTCGCCCATGAACGTACTCGTTACGGACCCTATCGACGACGCGGGTCTCGACGTTATTCGTGATGCCGGCTACACCGTCGAAACGGGCTACGACCTCGAGGGCGAGGCGCTCCTCGAGGCCGTCGCCGGGGCGAACGCGCTGATCGTCCGCTCCGGGACGGAGGTCACCGAGGCGGTCCTCGAGGCGGGCGAGGACCTGGTCATCGTCGGCCGGGCCGGCATCGGCGTCGACAACATCGACATCGACGCCGCGACCGACCACGGCGTCATCGTCGCCAACGCCCCCGAAGGAAACGTCCGTGCGGCGGCCGAACACACCGTCGCGATGACGTTCGCGACCGCGCGCTCTATCCCCCAGGCACACGTCCGCCTGAAAGACGGCGAGTGGGCCAAAAGCGAGTATCTGGGCGTCGAACTCAAGGACAAGACCCTCGGCATCGTCGGTCTCGGCCGCGTCGGCCAGGAGGTCGCCAGAAAACTCGACTCGCTGGGGATGGATCTGGTCGCCTTCGACCCCTACATCAGCCAGGAACGGGCCGACCGCATCGGCGCCGACCTCGCCGACCTCGAGGTGTGTATCGAGCGTGCTGACTTCCTGACGATCCACACGCCCTTGACCCCCGAGACGGAGGGCATGATCGCCGAGGACGAACTCGACTTACTCGAGGGTGGTCACCTGGTCAACGTCGGCCGTGGCGGCATCGTCGACGAGGACGCCCTCGCCCGGAAACTCAAAGAGGGCACCGTCGCCGGCGCGGCACTGGACGTCTTCGCCGAGGAGCCACTCTCGCCGGAGTCGCCACTGCTCGACGTCGAGGAGGCCATCGTCACGCCCCACCTCGGTGCGTCGACGGAGGAAGCCCAGGAGAACGTCGCTACCTCGACGGCCGCACAGGTCGTCGCCGCCCTCGAGGGCGAACCCGTGATGAACGCGCTCAACGCCCCCTCCGTCGACGAGACGGCCTTCCCTCGGATCGAGCCCTATATCAACATCGCCGAGACCGCCGGCAGGGTCGCCACACAGCTTTTCGACGATCGTGTCGAGAGCGTCGAGGTTACCTACCGCGGCGAGATCGCCGAGGAGGACGTCGACCTCGTCACCGCGAGCGCGCTCAAGGGCGTCTTCGAGCCACTCGAGTGGCAGGG
>LKNC01000101.1 GCA_001564255.1 Natrialbaceae archaeon Tc-Br11_E2g1 | reverse complement strand
GTGGCGGTGTTCGTCGGAGCCACGGCTGCCGCGGGAGCGGGGGCCGTCGGCTTGCTCGTCGCCCTCCCGGCCGTCCTCGCCTGGATCGCCCTCGTCGCCGTCATCCGGGCGATCTTCGCGTTCGCCCCCGTCGCTGTCGTCGTCGACGACGTCGGCGTCTTCACCTCGCTCTCTCGAACTGGCGGGTTCATCCGTGCCAACCCCGTCGGTGCGGGCTTTTACTACGCCATCTCCATCGGCTCGCTCGTGGCGCTGTCGACCGTCTCGGGTGTCCTCGCGCTCGTCGACGTCACGATGCTGGGTTCGCTCGTCACCGCCCTCCTCCTGTTCCCCGTCCTCGATCTGGTGAAGACCGCACTGTTCACCCAGTATCGCGAGCGACTCGTCTCGCCCGGATCCGTCGACCGCTCGCTTCGCGCTCAGTGTACCGCTGGCCTGCGCCGGGGCTGGGCAGAGATGGGTGGGTTCGTCCGCGAGACCCCCGGCATCCACGCCGGCGTCGTCGCCGTCACCCTCGTCGGCTTCTGGATGGGATGGGCCGCCTCCGGGCCGTTCGTCGGCCTCCTCGAGACCTCGATCGCCGCCCGCCTCGAGGGCCACATGCCCCTCGCGGCGACCGTCGAGTTCTTCGCGAACAACTGGATGGTCGCGCTCACAACCGCCTACGCCGGCGTTGCACTCGCCGTCCCCGCGCTGGCGTCGCTTTGGTTGAACGGTGTCTTTTTCGGGATCTACGCCCGCCTCGAGGTCGCCCCGACCGAACTGGCTGCGTTCGTGATCCCCCACGGGATCCTCGAGATCCCCGCCATCTTCGTCGCCGGTGCCCTCGGCGTCCACCTGGGCGTCGTCGGCTGGCGCGCCCTGCGTGGCCGCCTCGAGCGGGCGGCGTTCGCCGACGCCCTAGAGCGGGCCTTCTGGGTGCTCGTCGGCGTCGGAATCCTGCTCGCCGCCGCGGCGGTCATCGAGGGCTTCGTGAGCCCGTACTACTACAAGTTGTTCCTCTAGGAGGGTCTTCACGACGACCTATCGGTCCTGGCTCGTCGTGACCGTCGGACGTGAGGGGGTTGCGGTCGTTCAGTGTCTGCCGGCGGACACCTGCATGAACCCAACGGAGAACGAACCGATTTAGGCCACCGGCCCGAAACGGAGACGACACCAGCATGCGTCGGGCACACCCCACAGAGCAGGCCGTCGGCATCCACCACTACGTCACCGGGACCGACGGCGTCGGCGGCCGCCTCCGGAACCGGGACGAGCACTTTCGCGTGTGCGAACTCGAGCGCTTTTCGACCGAACCACTCGAGGTGCGTACGGACGCCTACCCACACCTCGTCTTCCGGGCCACCCTCTCTGGGTGGGACACGAACGACTTCGCTTCGCGCCTCTCCGACGCCTTGGGCGTGAGCCGCGAGCGGGTCTCCTGGGCCGGCACGAAAGACAAGTACGCCGTGACGACCCAGCTCTTTTCGGTCTACGGGGCCGATCCCGAGGACCTCCCCGAGGTAAACGGCGCGGAGATCGAGGTCCTCGGCCGGGCCGGCCGTTCCATCGAGTTCGGCGACCTGGCGGGCAACGCCTTCGAACTGGTCGTGAGCGACCCCGACGCCCCCGGAAACGTCGCGGCGATCACCGACGAACTCGAGACCTTCGGCGGCCTCGAGGACGGGGAGAAAACGACGGTCGGCGTCCCCAACTTCTTCGGCCAGCAACGCTTCGGGAGCAAACGGCCAGTGACTCACGAGGTCGGCCTCGAGATCGTCCGCGGGAACTGGGAGGGGGCCGTGATGGCCTACCTCGGCAATCCGACGGAGGCCGAACCCGAATCGACTCGGGAAGCTCGAACGTTCGTTGCGGAGAGCCGCGACTGGGGGGAGTCACTCGAGCGCTTTCCGAACAGACTGCGCTACGAACGCTCCCTGCTCCACGGCCTGGCCGAAGCCGACGACGAGCGCCCGGAGACGTTCCGGGCGGCCCTCGAGCGGCTCCCCTCCAATCTCCAGCGGCTGTTCGTCCACGCCGCCCAATCGTACGCGTTCAACCGCATGTTGAGCGAACGTCTCGAACGCGGCCTGCCTTTCGATCGGCCCCTCGAGGGTGACGTGGTCTGTTTTGCGGACACGGACGCCCCAGACGGCCTCGAGTTACCCGACGTCGACCGCGAACAGCGCGTGACCGAGAAACGCGTGCGGTCGGTCACCCGCCACTGCGAGCGCGGACGGGCGTTCGTCACCGCGCCGCTGGTCGGCACCGAGACCGACCTCGCCGACGGCGAACAGGGCGAGATCGAACGGGCCGTTCTCGACGAACTCGACCTCGAGCCCGCGGACTTCGATCTGCCCGGGGAGTTTCACTCGACGGGCACCCGCCGGGCGATCCTCGTCCGGACCGACCTCGAGTACGACCTCGAGCCGCTCACCCTCTCGTTTTCCCTGCCGAAAGGGTCGTACGCGACGGTGTTGATGCGTGAGTATCTGAAGGTCGATCCCGTCGACCTGGGATGAGCCCGCAGGCCGGGTTCCGAGCGGCTAAGTGGTCCGAGTGCACCCGTTGGGACACACCCGGATGGCACTGAACGCGAACGACCGATCGATCGCCGGCTTCACCATGACTGGCCACGCGTTGGTCCACTGGTTCGAGACGTCGATCCCCATCTTCCTGGTCGTCTGGCTCGCCGAGTTCGACGTCTCCGTGGCCGTCCTCGGTGTCGTCGTCGCAGTCGGTTACGCCCCCCTCGGACTCGGCGCGCTGCCCGCCGGCGTCCTCGCCGACCGCTTTGGACCGAAGCGACTCGTCCTCGTCTGTCTGGCCGGGATGAGCCTCTCGTTTTTCGTTCTCGCACTCACGGACTCGATCGTCGGCATCGCCGCCGGCTTGCTCCTCTGGGGGCTCGCCGCCAGCGTCTACCACCCCGCCGGACTCTCGCTTATCAGCACCGGCGTCGAGGAGCGGGGGACGGTCTTCGCCTGGCACGGCATCGCCGGCAACGTCGGTATCGCACTCGGCCCGTTCGTCGCCGCCACCCTCCTGATCGTCCTCGAGTGGCAACTCGTCGCCGCGGTCCTCGCCCTCCCGGGACTCGTAGCCGTCGCCTACGGCCTGCGTGCTCGCTTCGAGACGACCGCCGCCGTCGACGGCGAGGCCACGGACGGAGAGGGGGACCTCTCCCTCCCGGAGTTTCTCGCGAACTCGAGGGCGCTCTTTGCGGGTACGTTCGCCGTCGTCTTCGTCATCGTCACCTTCGAGGGGCTGTTCTACCGGGGCATCCTCACCTACCTCCCCGAGATCCTGGCCGGGTTGCCCGCGATGGCCGCGTTCGATCCGGGGGTCGATTTAGCGGGGATCGACCCCG
The DNA here is from genome assembly GCA_001564255.1 of Natrialbaceae archaeon Tc-Br11_E2g1. GTDB lineage: Archaea > Halobacteriota > Halobacteria > Halobacteriales > Natrialbaceae > Tc-Br11-E2g1. Next base: position 5,443 of record LKNC01000101.1, on the reverse strand, counting down.
GCGACTACCTCTACGTCGGCTTGCTGGTCGTCGGGATGGCCGGCCAGTACACGGGCGGGAAGCTCACGAGCCGGATGCCCGCCGAACGCGGACTGGCGGCCGTCTTCGCGATCCTTGCACTCCTGGCGCTCGCGTTCGTCCCCGTCGCCGGGCTGGGCTTCGGGCCGCTGGTCGCTCTCTGTGTCCTGATCGGCTTTTTCCTCTTTGCCATCCAGCCGTTCTACCAGGAGGCCGTCGCCGTCCACACGCCCGCGGACACCCGTGGACTCTCCTATGGGTACACCTACCTCGGTGAGTTCGGGTTCGGCTCGGCGAGCATCGCGGTCGGCGGGTTCGTCCTCGGTTCGTTCACCCTCACCGCGTTCTTCGGAATGCTCGCCGGGTTCGCACTGATCGGGTCGGCGCTCTCGGTCGGGCTGGTTGTCGCACTCGATCGCCTCGACACGGCGGGACCACGGCCGGTCGACGCCGACGATTGATCCACGCTTCGCTACCTTTTTGCCTGCAGTCTGGAAAAAGCCGCCTATGCTCACCGTGCGGGCACCGGCGACGAGCGCGAACCTCGGAAGCGGCTACGACGTCTTCGGCGTCGCCCTCGAGAACCCCGCCGACGTGGTACGCGTTAGGCGGGCAGCTGAAACCGCGATCACCGTCACCGGTGTCGGCAGCCAGTACATTCCGGAAGACCCCGAGAGGAACACCGTCGGCGCGGTCGCGAAGGAACTCGACGCACCCGCCCACATCCGCATCGACAAGGGCGTCCGTCCGTCCTCCGGGCTCGGTTCGTCGGCGTCCAGTGCCGCCGCCGCTGCCCTCGCGCTCAACGAACTCTACGATCGGGGCCTCTCCCGGGAGGAACTGATCCCCGTCGCCGCCGAGGGCGAGGCACTCGTTTCGGGGGAAGCCCACTCCGACAACGTCGCCCCCGCCCTGTTAGGTGGCTTTACCGTCGTCACCGACGACGGCGTCACCCAGGTCGACGCGAACGTCTCGCTCGTCGCCTGTCTCCCCGAGATTTCGGTCTCGACGCGGGACGCTCGAGGCGTCGTCCCCGAGTCGGCCACGATGGACGAGGTCGTCTCCACCGTCGGCAACGCCGCCACCCTCGCGGTCGGGATGACACGCGACGACCCCGAACTCGTCGGCCGTGGGATGGACGACGGCATCGTCACCCCCGAACGCGCCGCGCTCATCGACGGCTACGACGACGTCCGCGAGGCCGCACTCGAGGCCGGCGCGACCGGCGTCACCGTAAGCGGCGCTGGGCCGACCGTCCTCGCGGTCTGTCGCCGGTCGGACCGACGGGCCGTCGCCGGGGCGATGGTCGGCGCGTTCGACTCCGCCGGCGTCGACAGCCGCGCCTACCAGACGGCCGTCGGCGAGGGCGCGACCGTCCACCGCGGATAGCCACGCGAATGGGTCGCCGACGGGACGGCACGCTCGCGGTGATCGCACTGGCCGCATTTCTCCTCGCGTTCGTCGCCGTCGAGGCCACCCTCTCGACCCCGTTTTTCCTCCTCGGTGTGCTCGGAACTGTCGTCTTCGAGGCGCTCGCGACTCGAGCGTACGACCGGATTCGAGCGTGCTGGGAGCGACCGCCCGTCCAGGTCGCAACGCTCGCGAGCGCGTTCGTAATCGCGACAGCCGGGACGGTAGTCGCGCCCTCGAGTGTGCTCTCGGCGGGGATCGGCGCGGTAGTCGCCTACCTCGTCCTCCTCGGACTCGTTACGTGGCGGGACGTACACTGATGGGTGAACCTACGGAAAACGGTCGGCTATTCGCAAAACGGCGTGGAACGCCTCTCAGACGCCTCGGCCCTGCAGTTTCTCCTCTTCGGGCAGGTCGACGTTCGCGTCGCCTTTCATCCCCTTGCCGAGGTTCTTCGAGATCTCCGCGAGGGTCTCGGGGTCGTCCCAGCCGTTCGTCGCCTCGACGATCGCTTCGCCCATCTCGACGGGGTTCTCCGCGCCGAAGATACCGCTGCCGACGAAGATGCCGTCACACTCGTGGTGCATCATGAGCGCGGCGTCTGCGGGGGTCGCGATGCCGCCGGCGGCGAAGTTGACGACCGGGAGCCGGCCCATCTCGGCGGTCTCGTGGACCAGTTCGGCGGGCGCTTCGATCTCGCGGGCGTAGGCCTCCCGTTCCTCGTGTTTCATCCCCTCGATCTTGCGGATCTCACCTTTGATGGTCCGCTGGTGGTGGACGGCCTGGTTGACGTCGCCCGTCCCGGCCTCGCCTTTGGTGCGGATCATCGCCGCGCCCTCCTCGATCCGGCGCAGGGCCTCACCGAGGTTCCGGGCGCCACAGACGAAGGGTGCGGTAAAGTCGCGTTTGTCGATGTGGTAGGCGTCGTCCGCCGGCGTCAGGACTTCCGACTCGTCGATCATGTCGACGCCGATCGCCTCCAGGATCTGGGCTTCTTTCGTGTGACCGATCCGGGACTTGCCCATCACGGGAATCGACACTTCGTCGATGATCCCCTCGATGTCGGCGGGATCCGCCATCCGGGCGACGCCGCCGCGTTTGCGGATGTCCGCGGGGACGGCCTCGAGGGCCATCACGGCGACGGCACCCGCGTCCTCGGCGATCCGGGCCTGTTCTCTGTTCACGACGTCCATGATGACGCCGCCTTTCTGCATTCGGGCAAAGCCGCGTTTGACCAGGTCGGTTCCGCGGCGTAGTTGTTCAAGATCGGTTTCTTCGGCCATGACGCGGAGTTAGGAGCCCCCGTATTTACGCGTATTCCCACACATCCGGTTGATATTGCTGGTTCGATCGGCATCGTTTTGACAGGCCTTCCCCTCACTGGGAACGATGACGGCGATGTCCGGGCTCCCCGACCGGGACCCGCTTCCGACGTATCTCGCGCCGGTCCCGAAACGGATCGAGGACCTCGGGCTCCGGTTCGTCTGGCTCGTCGTCGCGATCAACCTCGCGGGGACGGCCTTTGGCTTCTGGTTCTATCGCCACCAGTTCGCCGAGACGGCGACGGTCATGTGGCCGTTCGTCCCCGACAGCCCCGTCGCGACGCTTCTGATCGCCCTGGCGTTTGCCGCCTGGAAACTCGGCTACGAACAGCCCTGGCTCACGGCACTGGCCTTTTTCGGAAACGTCATCCTGGGGCTGTGGACGCCCTACACCCTGCTCGCGTTCTACGAAACGTACTCGGCCCAGACCCATCCGCTCATGTTCCAGTTTCTCTTCTGGAGTCACCTCGCGATGGTCGTCCAGGCGTTCGTCCTCCATCGGATCACGGACTTCCCCGTGTGGGCCGTCGCCGTCGCCCTCCTCTGGTACGGCGTCGACCTGGTCGTCGACTACTTCATCCCGGTCGTCGGCGACCCCCACCACACGACGATCCCCGTCCCTCGAGACGAACCGATGTTCCTCGCCGCCGACGCACTCGGCGTGATCGCCGCCGGCGAGACGGCGTTCACGCTGCTTGCGCTCTTTCTCGCGCTCTCGATCCGGATCAGAAAGCTCGAGACGGGCGCGGTACCCACCCGGTGACCCGGACGGCTCCCGCCGAGGCTACTCGACGATGACGACCGCCGACTCGGTCTCGAGCATCTCGCCGTCGCCCGAGTACGTTCGCTCGAGGGAGACCTCGAACAGCTCCTCGCCGAGCTCCTCGTCGGCGACCTCGAGTGTGTCACCGTCGATTTCGTACTCGCCTGCCTCCAGCCCCGCGTCGATCTCGCCGACCTTCGAGCCGAACTTCGGCCCGACCTTCGAGTAATCGAGGTCGATCGAGGCGACCTCGGTCGTGATCTCGGGTTCGTCCTCGAGGACCTCGAGTTCGCCGACGTGCATCACGTTCCGGATGGCGTCCTCGAAGCCCTCGACCGCGCCGAAGACGGAGACGCCCTCGAGGTCTTCGTTCAGGGGCAACTGGCGTTCGCTCTTGTACCGACGCAGCGCGGAGATGACCTCCATCGCCGTCTCGCCGGCCTCGAGGTCGGCCTCGTAGCCCCGTGGCTCGGGCCAGTCTTCGGTGTGGACGCTGTCGAAAGCGTCCGCCTCGCTGTCTCGCGGCTCCGCCGCTCGACTGTCCGAGGCGCGTTGCGCCTCGCTCTCCGCGTAGGTCGCCTGCCAGATCTCTTCTGTGACGTGGGGCAGGTACGGTGCCCACAGCTGCAGGAAGGTCCGGTGGGCCGTCCGCAGGGCGTACCCCGTCGAGGGGTTGTCCTCGCGGCCCTTGGCGATCTCGAGGTAGTCGTCACAGAACGTGTTCCAGAAGAACGTCCGCAGGCGGTCCCGTGCCTTGGCGAACTCGTAGGCCTCGAGGTGGTCGGTGAGATCCTCGATGGCGTCGTCGAGTTCCGCGAGCAGCCAGCGGTCGATGGCCTCGAACTCTTCGGGCTCCTCGGGGTCTTCGGGTGCGAGGGTATCGACCAGTTTCGAGGCGTTCCAGAGCTTGCGAAGCAGTTTCTCCCCGGCGACGATGTCCTTCTCGGAGAACGGGAAATCGTCGCCGACGGCGGCGCTGGCGGCCCAGAATCGAACGGCGTCGACGGGGTACTCCGCGAGCACTTCGCTCGGCTCGACGACGTTGCCTTTCGATTTGGACATCTTCTCTCTGTTCTCATCGAGGACGTGCCCGTTTATCATCGTCGCGTCGAACGGCACCTCGCCGGTGTGCTCGTAGCATTTGATGACGGTGTGGAACAGCCAAAAGGAGATGATGTCATGACCCTGGGGGCGCAGATCGAACGGATAGAGCTCCGGGTTCGCCATCGTGAACTCCTCGGCCTCTTCGTCCCAATCCCAGCCGGCGTTGATCAGGGGGGTAAGCGAGGAGGTCGCCCAGGTGTCGAAGACGTCCTCTTCGGCGACGAACTCCTCAGCGCCACACTCGGGACAGGTGTCGACGGGCGGGTCGTCCGAGAGGGGATCGACCGGCAGGTCCGCCTTTTCGGCGAGGATCTCGTGGTCACACTCACTACAGTACCACACCGGGAACGGGATCCCCGAGTCGCGCTGTCGGGAGATCAGCCAGTCCCACTCGAGTCCCTCGATCCAGTGGCGATACCTGGTAAACATCTTCTCGGGGTACCACTCCATCTCCCGGCCGGCCTGCAAGTACTCGTCTTTGTGATCTAAGACCTCGACGTACCACTGTTTGGAGACGCGGTACTCGACTGGGGTGTCACAGCGCTCGTGGACGCCGACGTCGTGGACGATCTCACGGCGCTCTCGGAGGTAGCCCGCCTCGTCCAGGTCCTCGACGATGGCCTCGCGGGTCTCCACGGTGGATAGGCCCTCGTAGTCGCCGGCGAGGTCGGTCATCGTCGCGGTCTCGTCTATGGCCACCCGCAGGGGCAGGTCGTGGGCCTGGTACCACTCGATGTCCTTCTGGTCGCCGAAGGTACAGCACATGACGATCCCGCTGCCTTTCTCCATGTCGACGCGCTCGTCTTCGATGATCGGCACCTCGTGG
>LKNC01000100.1 GCA_001564255.1 Natrialbaceae archaeon Tc-Br11_E2g1 | reverse complement strand
CATCCACTCGGCGGCGGGTTCAAGCACGAAGGGTGCGAGGTGGCTGATCGAGTCGAGAACAGCGCCGGTCGGGTTGATGACGTTCGTCGCCAGCCCACCCACGAGCACCGGGGTGAGAAACGAGACCGCGAAGTAGCCGTAGACGATGGTCGGGATGCCGGCGAGCACCTCGAGTATCGGTTTGAGCCTGTTTCGCGTCTCTGCCCTGGCGTACTCAGAGAGGTACAGCGCCGTCGCGGTCCCGATCGGGATCGAGACTAAGCCGGCGCCGATGGTGATCGCGAGCGTACCCCAGACGATCGGCAAGACGCCGTGGGCCGGCGTGGAGTGGTCGGGGGCCCATCGGGTACCCGTGAAGAACTCGAAGAAGGTGATCGTCCGCTCGAAGGCATCGCCACCGAAGATCACTTCGCTCACGCGTGCGCCGAAGAAGTAACTGGCAGCGTTATCGAACAGGACCAAGAAAATCGCGACCGTCGTCACGACGGTGACCGTCGCACAGCTGAAAAAGATCCGCCGGACGCGCTTGTTCGCCTCGTGAGCGTCATCGAGGCTGTCGTCGCCCGAAATTCCCGGTCCTGGTTGGTTTTCAGTACTCATAATGATGATGAACGGAGTTACCGGGTCAGTTCAGGGGTCCTGTCGCTCGACGGTGATGTCGTCGGGGTCCGTGCCGATGTCCTCGAGGACCGAATCGAGCTGGTCGTGGTTGTCGACGATGTCCTGGTCGGTCGCCCGGTAGAAATCGACCTCCGTTGCGAACTCGTGCTGGTTGTTGATGTAGAAGCGGGCGAACGAGGCGATCAGGTCCGGGTTCTCCTCGAGTTCGGCGTGGTTGAAGTAGAAAAAGAGCGGCCGGGCGAGTGGCGAGTACTCTCCGCCCTCGATGTACTGCTCTTCGGGCGGGTAGAACTCGCCGTCCATTTCGCTCTCGACCTCGACCGTTTTGAGCTCGCCACCCTGGTCCTGGAGGCTCCGGAGGTGGCCGACGCCACCCCAGCCCAGCGCGTACTCGTTGTCGGCGACGGCGTCCCAGATTTCGTCGGTCTGGCTCGTCGCGGAGTAGTCGTCGCGGATGTTACCCATCTCGCCGTTGATGTTCTCTGTGAAGTAGTCGAACGTCCCCGAGGCGGAGTCACGAGCGTGGAGTGCGATGTCCTCGTCGGGCCACTCGTCGCGAACGTCACTCCACTGCTGGACGTCGGATTCGAACTCCCAGATCTGGTTGAGCTCGTCGAGGGTGATCCGCTCACACCAGTCGTTGTCCTCGTTGACGCCGACCGCGAGCGTGTCCTGGCCGACGGTGTAGTCGGTGTATTCGACGTCGTTTTCGCCACAGATGTCGATCTCCTCGTCGGTAATCTCTCGGCTCGCACTCTGGAACGCGGAGTTGGCCTGACAGAACTCCTGGAATCCAGCGCCAGTGCCTTCCGGCTCGACGTTCACCCGTGCGTCGGGGTACTCCGCCTCGAAGTCCTCCGCGGCGACCTGCGTGATCGGTGCGACGGTGTTCGAACCGGACGCATTGATCGTTCCCGACAGGCCGTCTCCATCACCGCCACCCATACACCCGGCGACGCTCAGCGCCCCGACGGATGCAATCGTCGTAATCGCGGTTCTCCGGGTTACGGTTCGACCCCCTCGGTGTTGGCTTGGTGCCATCATCTCGTCATTTCGGAGCCGCCCATAAGAAGTGTTCTAATAGTTATATATCTTCGAACGGACGTATCTATGGCCCGAAGTAGCCGAACGAAGTGCGGTGAATGTCTATATAGGACATACTACCCGAGTGATGTCGGAACTGCAGCCCCCAAGGTACCCACCCTCCCTCGACGTCTCATCTCTCCCGACGCACCCGTCCGAGTAACGCCCCGGCCAGGACGTCGAACGCGCCGAAGACGACCGCGAGACCGGCGAGAACCAGCGGCTCGATCCCCAGGCCGACCCCGGGAACCGCCTCGAGGAACGCAATTGCACCGACGGCCAGGACGCCGAGTGCCCCCTGGGTCGTCTCGAGACCGCTCCCGTATACGAGCCCTCCGAGGCCGATCAGGGAGACGACGAGCGCCGCCACCCAGAACGGCACGAACGTGACGACTACGGCCAGCAGGACGCCGCCGCCGATCACGCCGACGCCCGACTTGCGAAGACGCGTAACGCCACTCGTTGGTTCGTCACTCATCGGACGCTCGCCATCGATGCGTTGCTCGGACCGTGTCGATCGGTGCGATGGCGATCCTCGATCTGCCCTCTCACGGCCGCGGTGCTGCCTTTTGCAAGGCCGTCTCGGCGACGTTCCCGCCGTAGTCGGCGCTTCGGGACAGCGAGTCGACGATCAGTCCGAGCGACTGGGCCTGCATCGGCTCTAGCTCACGAAGTCGGTCGTCGATAGCTCGGGTATGCTGGTCGATCTCACGAACCGATTCGATGGCCTCGTGGCCCAGTCGGGTCGCCTCCTCGCTTTCCTCGGCGAATAAGGCGTCCATCGACTTCTCTAACACCGCCCCGGCCTCCTCGTGGAGTTCCACGATCGCCTCGCCGACGTCCTCGGGAACGTCACCCAGCTTGCGCGCGAGCGTGGCGATCTTGACGGCGTGGTCGCCGACGCGCTCGAGTTGGCGCGCACTCGAGTGGTAGTCGAAACAGTCCTCCCGGGAGACGCCGAGTTCCTCGGCCGCCCGTGGCGAGCGAAGGGTCGCCCGGAAGATCCGCGAAACGACCAGGAAGAGCCGGTCGACGTCGTCGTCGCGCTGGACGACGTCGCGGGCAACGTCGTCGTCGTTCTCGAGTAACGCGGTGACGGCATCGGCGAGCATCGAGTCGGCGATCAGGCGCATCCGGGTGACGGCGTTGACGATCGAGAGTTCCGCGGAGTCGAGTAAGTCCTGGAGGACGACGCTGTTGGTCGTCTCCTCGAGGACCTCGACGCCGACCAGCCCCTGGGTGGCCGTTCGGATCACGCTTCGCTGGTCGGTCGTCACCTGCGGAGCCTCGAGGGCGATGACGTCGAAGCCGCTGACGTACATCGTCATCACCGCCCGGCGCAGCCGGTCGCCCTCGAGACCCGAGATGTCGAGTCGCCCCTCCTGACGGTCGACGTCGCGCTGGGGCGTCAGGAGGAGTTCGTCCCCCTCCGGGTAGAACTCGACTGTCGTCCCCGCGCTGACGTCGTTTTCGGTCGCCCAGGTCTTGGGAAGTGACACCGTGTAGGTCGATCCCCCCGTCACCTGGACCTTGCGCGTCTCCATGAGCGTCGATTTCGCCCTCGAGAATATAAATCCACTAGAATCTATAGAGAGGGATGCGGCCTACTCGAAACGACTATAGAACGAGTCCTGAACCACGTTCAGGCGTATGTACGGATAGATAGAAGGACCGCGATTGGCGTATGACTATGTGTTACTATATATTTCTTGTTGGGCCGAGCGGTGGGTTGGTCTCGCGTTCGGACTCACCGTGCGTCCTCGAGGTCGACGAACGCCGCGACGTCCGCGCTGAGCCACGTGGTCAGTTTCGCCTCGTCGGGACAGTCCCGTGGGGCGATCGTACATCGATCGGGACCGTCCTCGTACCGGACGACGACGGCCTCGAGGTCGATCGGGGGGCGTACGTCGGAACCCGGTCGTCGGACAGCGTCTGTGGGGCATCCATCCGTTGGGTTGGAGGCAGTTAATGACACGACAGGAGAATACTCACGGAAACCCTACAAAGAGGATGCTAATTGATCTATTGAGGTGTGTGTACAAATACGTCATCATCAGAGGCGAAATAGGCGTTCAGTCGGCGAATTGCCACGGACTCACCACGCGCCAGAAAAGCTATATACTGAACCGGCATGCTCCCAAACCCAACGTATACGTCTATCGATATCTTAGTTCGGTTTAAGACCGCTCCCCGTCGAGTAGTCGCCGACGTGTGCCCCGTTCCCACGACCGACGCGATAGCCCAGGCCAGACTGGCAGTCAGGCGAGAGCGTCGAGAGCTGACCGACGAGAGACAGGCTTTCGAGGCGTTCCGCGACCGAATCGCAGACCTCGAGCCCGAACAGCCACAACGGGGGCAGACAACCGTTATGATGACGACCACCCCGGGGCTCGGAACCGTCAGGGACGCCTACGCCGAGACCGTCATGAACGTCCCCCACTACACCGAGGTCTACGACGAGTCGTTCACCGAGCACATCGCCGGTGAACTCGGCGTAGCGCTCGCGACCGCAATTACGACGGGATCGTGGCTTCACCCCGAGTTACAACGCAGATTGCTCGAGGCGACCGACCAGGCGATCGTCTCCCGGGAGTACGTCCTCGAGCACCTCACGACCGAAGCCGACGCACTCGAACGCGCCGAGGCGGACCTCGAGGCGGTCATCGACGAACTCGAGACACTGCTCGACCAGCCACTCGATGTCCTCGAGTTCAACGTCCTCCGGCTGACGCGGGCACGACTCGACGGACTCAGGGAGACGTGTGACGAGATCGGACACACCCGTCAGGAGGAACTTCGCCGGCGTCAGCAGGTGACGGCCGTCGACGGCGACGACCTGGGTGAACTGCTCTACGAGGACGAGGCGGGACTGTATCCGGTGCTCGCGACGATCGCAGAGATCGGTGAGGCGATCGACCGGGCGAAACGGCGGATCGACCGGCGTCTCACGACGGTTCGGTGATTACCGTTCCCCCGGCAGAGACTCGCTCCAGTCTTCGAGTGCCGTCACACCGTCTTTTGAACCCCACATGAACGCCTCGTGAACGTCGAGGCCTGCTTCGCCCTCCGGGGAGCGACACGGTTCGTACGTCCCGTCCGATCGCATCACCCACCTGTTCGCCCCGTCGGTGAGCAACGTCTCGAGGATCGCCTCGAGTCGCGTCTGGAGCCGGGGGTCGTCGATCGGCGCGATCGCTTCGACGCGCGAATCGAGGTTCCGGGTCATCCAGTCGGCCGAGCCCGTGTAGTAGCGGCCCTCGCCGCCGGCGTGGAAGTAGAAAATTCGAGAGTGTTCGAGAACGCTGTAGACGTCGACGGTTTCGCTGACGCCCTCGAGACCGGGCCGGAGCCGACAGATATCCCGGACGATCAGGTCGATATCGACGCCGGCCATCGAGGCCCCGTATAGCTCACGGACGATGTCGGGATCCTCCAATTAAACTCCCGGTACTCGAGGGGCCCTCGGGTTCGAACACCTCCCGGTCTCGAGGTCGAGTTCACGCGTGAGGATCCCGAGCATCGGCTCCGGTGGGCGGGATCGAACGTCAGCGGGGTCAGGGTCGGCAACACGGATTCCTCGAAGTTCTCCCGGATATCGCGTCGGTCCGCCCGCGGGAGATCCTCGTAGTCGACGATCTCGATTCCCTCCGCCGCCAGCGCGGGCCGGACCTCCTCGCGGTAGCACTCGGCCTGTCCCTCGAGTAACGGTCGGGCGTCCTCGAGGTCGACGTCCGGACTCACGTCATCGGTCGGGGAATCGTCCTCTTCGTACCGAAGCTCGTCGTCGTGTGTACCCCTCTCCAGATCGTTTCCCATCCTAGACCACTCCAGCCGAGACGAACTTCTCGGCGGGACGGGACTGGTGTTCGTCGGTGTCGATACTGACGAACTCCTCGCGGCGGACGTCGTAGGCCGTCAGGGCCCCACCGTAGACACACCCCGTATCGAGGCCGACCGCCCCGTCGGTCTCGAGGGGGTCCTCGAGGACGGTGTGGCCGAAGAAAACCCGCGGCTCGCCCTCGTAACGGTCGAACCAGAACGGCCCGTCGTAACCGCCGTCAGCGTCGGGTGATCGCATGGTCAACAGCTCCTCGGCCGTGTGCGACGAAAGTTCCCGGCTCGGATCGACGCCGCCGTGGACGACCAGCCCGCCGTCCCAGGAGATCGCTACCGGCATCGACTCGAGGTATCGGTGGTTCGTCGGGCCGAACCTCGGGAGTGACTTCTCTCCGTCGAGGAGCTTCTGTTCGTTGTTCCCGCGAACCGAACGCAGGTTCGACGACGTTCGCACACGCTCGATGACCGCTCGGCTGTCCGGCCCCTTGCGAACGAGGTCGCCGACGAAGACGGCCAAGTCGTCTCGGTCGACCTCGAGGGTCTCGAGCAGTTCCTCGAGGGCGTCGATACAGCCGTGGACGTCGCCGATCACGTAAACGTCGTCCCAGTTCTCGAGGTCGATGCGGCGGTGGGTCCAACTTGCGTCAGTAGGTACAGTCGTCACGCTCGTTTTCACCACTCCCAGGGTGGGTATAAGCCGTTTATATGATGTGTTGGGATCAGTATAGAACGATACGTAGACCGACAGTGACAGGCCGTCTCGACACGGATGGCCGGACGTCCCGACCTGTGCTGGAAGCGCTGATATCGTCAGCTTACGATCTCTCTGGCTTTCGCCGGGACGAACTCACTCGCCATGACCGTGAGCAAAATCGCGAGCAGGATGACGGAGACCGACCGCCACTCGTAGAAGTTCATCAGCGCGGTGAGCTCGAGTCGTCTCTCCGGCCGTTTCGACGTACAGGTACACCAGTTTCGCCTGTGGTGACTCGAGTTCGTCAGGAAGGTCGGTGACTGATCGCACGGATTTCTCTCGTGCCATGACACCTGTGACTATCAGCTCACCGAATAATGTCGGTTGCTAAGAGGTATATATAGCGATACGAACCGAACGATCCCGGTCCGTAGGGAACGTGAACGATACGTTCGACCGAACAAAGATCAAAAAAAGGGCACCCAGACGGTCGTCGGCAACACACCCGCGAGGTAGAGAACGACGATCAGAAGCGTCCCGAAGACGATCGCTGCCGCCGGCGGATCGACGTGGGTGTCACCGTGGGCGTAGAATGCCCGCTGGAAGAGTTCCCCGAACAGCGCACACGCGATCCCGACCGCGCCACCGGCGAGGAGGGCGATCTCGAGGCCTCCCGTCCCGGCCAGCACTGCCCCGTCGTTGTAGGCGACCGGCGCACCCTCGAGGTCGGCCGGGCCGGACGCAGCGGCGAGCGCCGCGGTACTCGCGGGCAACGTCATGTGGTGGGTCACGGGCACGTTCTCGACACCGAGGTTGAGAAAGAGGAGGGTGGCCGCGCTAATGCCGAACGCGAGGAAGGCGCTGCCGGTCACGAGGGCGACGTAGGCCCCGAGGATGCCGGCGACGAGGCCGATCGTCGCGACGTTGCCCCACCGATACTGGTGGGGGAGCCACGGCTCGACGACCAGTCGATCCCGGCCCCCCTCGAGACGTTGGGTCCCGCCTTCGAGAGTTGCCTGTCCGCCGTCGGGGGCGGACCGACTCGAGCGCCGCTCTCCGCGCTCGAACGGGCTCATGTCCAGCACGTTCCCGCGGACTTCGCCGACGATGCTGTAGCCCAGGATCATGCGGTGAAAGAGCGCGGAGACGACGACCCCCATCGCGATCGGATCGTAGGGCATTCCCGTGACTGCGGAGAGTTCGGTCAACCAGTAGCCGAAGATCCCAAAGACACCGCCGACCGCGAGGACGTCGGGCTTTGTCCCCAGCGCATGGGTAATTCTCTTTGCCTCGTGATAAGAAAAGCCGGTGTCGATATACCCCCTGCGGGCCGCATAGGCTGTGGCGGCCGCACCACCCCCGAAGCTCACCGCCGGCGAGAACGCCGGACCGAACGCAATCCCGTCGGTGATCGCGGTTACCTCCGGATCGACCAGCACCGCGACCTCCCCGGCGATCACCAGAAACCCGGTAACGATGAACGCCGGCAGTGCACCGACCGCGGCCCCGAAGGCTCCACCACCGAACGCGGCGATCAGCATCTCGAGGGCAGTCAACGCCTCGAGTAGTTCCTCGATCACGATCGCCCACCTCTGTGGAAACGACGGCGTATTTGGTCCGGAGACGGTCGCATGACCGAACGGGGGAGACTCCGCATGAATAGCCTTACTATTATTACACTGTTCTGATATGTAGGGCTATATACTGGAACGGGTTTTGTAACCTCGATCGACGGAGAGATGAACGGAAGCGTCAATCGAAGACCAGACACGCCGGTGTCTCGAGTGGATAGCAGAGACCCTGTCAACGTGTGATCGCTCGCTCCCGGACGTCCGGAAGCTGACCGTCTATCTGGCCGACCTCGAGGACTACGAGACGGTAACCGAGGTCCTCACCGAGACGTTTCCCGAACGGTCTCCCGCGACGAGCGTCGTCGGTGGCGTCGAACTGCTCGAGGGGGCCGGCGTGCAACTCGACGCGATCGCGACGAGATCGTCGGGCCGTGAACGCGAGGCTCTCTCCTTTGACTTCGGAAAAATGCTCCGTCTGGGATTTGAACCCAGGTCATCGGCTCGAAAGGCCGAAATGATTGGCCGGGCTACACCAACGGAGCGTTCACTTCGTTCGCTCTCGAGCATCGACGGACGCCGTTCGCCCCGACACCGGAGCTCGTCTGTTCTCCGCGACCCATCGGGGCCCCGGATCACACTCACCCGTTGCCGGGGGCTAGTAAAAAGCGTTCCGTTCCGAGCCGGGAGTGTCACGGCCCCTCACTCGAGTGTGTCGTCAACGCTTTGACCCCGGGGGACGACCGCACGCACATGAAGTCAGTTCGATTCCGCGATCCGGCGGGAGCGACCCGACACGGCGTCTTCGAGGACGGGTCGGTTCGGTTCGCCAACGCCAGGTACGCCCTCGAGGACGTGGACGTCCTCGCGCCGTGTGAGCCCTCGAAGGTCGTCTGTGTCGGGCGAAACTACGCAGACCACGCAGACGAGATGGGGTCGGAGGTTCCCGATCGTCCACTGTTCTTTCTCAAGCCACCGAACACGCTGGCAGGTCACGGCGATACGGTGACGGTACCCGCGGGGAAAGCCCGGATCGACTACGAGGCCGAACTCGGTGT
>LKNC01000099.1 GCA_001564255.1 Natrialbaceae archaeon Tc-Br11_E2g1 | reverse complement strand
AGCGTTTCTCCGTGCCGTCGGGTTGCGCTAACAGATCGTAGCCGCCGTCGTACCAGCCCGTCTCGTACTCCGTCTTCGACTCGAGGAGGTCCCAGTCGCTCGGATCAGTCATACTCGAGGCTGGGGACCCGATATCATAGTAGCTACTGGTTCCGGACGCACGGGCCGTGTTCGGCCGTTGGCGTCACATCAGGTCGCGGTACAGCCGCCCGAACGCCTGCCGGCGGAGTGTCGCTACCGCCGCGTCCTCCTCTTCCTGGAAGGTCGCCGCCACCGCCTCGCCGGCCGGCCCCGCGTGCCAGACGACCCGATCGACGTTCTCGTGGCCGATCTCCGTTACCTCCCCATCGTAAGCCTCCCGCCACTCCTCGTACTCCGCCCGGCTCCCGACCGTGACCTCGAGTAAACTCGCGAACATGGCGTCCCGGGCCGTCTCGACGACCTCGCTCGTGATCCGCTCGCCGTACTCCACACGGTCGAAGTCCATCGCACGGGCGACCTCGCGGACGGTCGTCTGGGCCGCCGGGCCGACCGTCTCGTAGTACTCGTGGGCCTCTTCGATCGACTCGATCGTGAACGCGCCTCTCGTCTCCATACCCGATGTCTCGAGGGCGGGCGGGTTACGCGTTTTCGTCTCCGTCCTCGTGCATCCGTCGGGTCAACTCCCGGGCCTCCTCGAGGACGCGTTCCGTCTCCTCGGTCGCCGTCCCGCGAGTGAGATCGCCGCGGCCGACTCCACTCGTCTGTCTCGCGAGTTCGTCCTCGAACGTCGGGCCGCCGCCCTCGTCGAACTCCGGGAGGTCGATCTCCGGTGCGTACTCGCGGACCTCCTCGGCGAGTTCCTCGGGCGAGCAGTCGGCCCAGTCGGGGGCGTACGTTTCGAGGAACTCGAGGTGCTCCTCTCGCCCCAGCGAGGCGGTGACGGCGAGGTGGTTTGCGAGGTGTACTCCGTCTGCCTGTTCTGTGTCACAGACCGGACAGGCGTATCCCATGGCCGGGAGTACGGTCCCGGGGAGTATAACGGCGGCGTCCGCCGTGACACAGGCCGGGCTCGGCTCCGTCGAGGTCGAAAAGTGGCGCTGACTCGGGTCGAGAACCGACAGACCGAAACAACGCCGGCGCCAAGGTCGTCTCGGGCGGCCGTGACGAGCAGTTACCCCCTCTCGAGCCCCTTGTGATGAGAGTTATACCCGAGCCGCCCGCCCTTTGAGAACGGAGAGCTAGCCTGCAAAGGTTGAAATAGGGCCGGTTGATACTGTGTGATAACCGATGCCCCTTTCGTTCGATACGACCTACAAGGAGTTGGACCCGAAACTCTACTCGAGGGTGAAACCGAAAGACGTCGACGATCCGACGGTGGTACTGCTCAATGACCGTCTGTGTGACGACCTCGGATTGGCCGAGGAGGAGTTGCCCGCTCGGGTTCTTTCGGGACAGGAACTCCTGGAAGAACCGATCGCACAGGCGTATGCGGGACATCAGTTCGGCCGGTACACCGTACTTGGTGACGGAAGAGCGATGCTCCTGGGCGAGCATGTACACGATAGCAGCAGGTATGACGTTCAGTTGAAAGGTGCTGGCAGAACCCCGTACTCGAGACGGGGCGATGGGAGCGCGACTGTTAGCTCCATGCTCAGGGAGTACGTTTACTCGTATGCGATGGAAAGCCTCGGCGTGAAAACGTCTAGAAGTCTAGGAGTAATCGAAACCGGGGAGGCAGTTCGGAGACGGAGAACGGAGCCAGGAGCGATCCTCGTACGGGTGATGGAGAGCCATATCAGATACGGTACTTTCCAATACGTCGCAAGCCAGGTACCCGAAGAGCTAGAGGGGTTCGCTGATTATGTGATCGACAGGCACTATCCTCACCTGAGTGATACGGATCGAAAATACGTGGACTTCTTCGAAGAAGTTATGCGCTCGTCTATAGGGATGGTCGTTGACTGGATGCGTGTCGGGTTCATACACGGTGTGATGAATACGGACAACATGAGTGTAACCGGGGAAACGTTCGATTACGGGCCATGTGCATTCATGAATTATTACGACGAAGACGCTGTCTTCAGCTCTGTCGACAAGCGGGGCAGATACGCTTTCGGGAACCAAAAGAGCATGTTACAATGGAATCTTGCACGCTTCGCGGAATCCCTCCGACCGCTTTTCGAAGGGGCACCTCACGAGTTTGACGAACTACGGGCCACGCTAGACGGCTTTGAGGAAACGTTTGATCGTAAATACTACAGTATGATGCGCGAGAAACTGGGGATCGGAGCGGACGGAGGGAGAGAAACGATAAACACGGTTCTAGACTGGCTTCGCGAATCGGGGGCGGACTACACGAACACGTTCATAGAGTTGGAAACCCCCGGCTCGTTCGCTGACCCGGTCTATTCGTCCGAGGGGTTCAGACGTGTTCGTGAGGAGGTGGCTGACGTCGGCCTGGATAGGGAGACGATGCGGAAAGCCAATCCCCGGTACATCCCCCGCAACTACCTGGTAGAGCGGGCGCTAAATGAGTTTCTGGAAGGAAATGGCCTGTCCGAACTCGACCGTCTACTGGAGGTGTTGGAAAACCCCTACGAATCGAACGACACGAACTCACGGTTTCAACGACCGCCTCCGGAGGCGTTCGATGCGGAGTATACGACGTACTGTAATACGTAGTGTTCCTCGTCGGTAACGACTCACACCGGACCGTATCACTCCTCCTCGCGTCGTTGCCGGAGGTTCTGCCTCGTAAACTGGGGGGTCGTCCGGATCGTTCGGGAGTCCCGGAACGATCGGTAGAGCTGGACTGTCAGTACCACCGAAAAGACCGCCGAGACCACGGCGGCCTCGGGGGCCTCGAGGGCGTAGAGGACGCCGGTCAAGAACAGCCCCATAGTGAGTAAGATGCCGTAGACGATGCGTTTGGCGAGCGTATCGAAGATGCCCTTCGAGTCCTCGACGTCGACGCGGACGTAGAGGTCGTCCCGGTCGGCCCGGTCGAGCAGCCGTTCGGCTTTCGGCGGAACGCGGACGAGCGATTCCGCGGTGTTTCGGAGTTGCCCCCCCGACGCCTCGAGGATCCGGCGGATCGACTCCTCGCGGTAGCCTTGCTCGGTGAGGTAAGTCGTCGCCGTAGTGATGAAATCGAAGTCGGGGTCGAGAGTGACACAGACGCCTTCGACGACGGTGGCGACCCGGAGGACGAGCGCGAGGTTCTTCGGGAGGCGGAGTGGGAACTCGTAGATCGAGTCTTCGACCTGGCCGATGATCTGCTGGACGCGATACTGTTCTATGTCCTCCCCGCGGGCGTCGGCGATGGCCAGTTCCATCACCTCCGCCATCACGCCACGGTCGGCGTCGGGGCTCAGCGTTCCGATGGCGATCAACGCGTCGAGGATGGCGTCGATGTCCTGGTTCGCGACGGCGATGTAGAACTCGACGATCTTCTCCTGGACGTACTCGTCGACCCGGCCGCTCATCCCGAAGTCGTAAAAGACGATCTTCCCGTCGTCGGTCACCGCGAGGTTTCCGGGGTGGGGGTCGGCGTGGAAGACCCCGTCGTCGACGATCATCTGCATGTACGACCGCTGGAGGTTTTCGGCGAGCTGGGCGCGATCGATCCCCTTCGCCTCGAGGGCCTCGACGTCGTTGATCTTCGTTCCGCCGACGTACTCCATCGTGAGTACTCGCGAACTCGAGTGGGAGTGGATGACTTCCGGGATCGCGAAGCGATCGTCGCCGTCGAAGTTCGTCCGGATCTCCTCTAACATCCCCGCCTCGCGCTCGTAGTCCATCTCCTCGCGGATCGTCTTCGCGAACTCGTCGGCTAAGTTCTCCAGGGAGAACGAGCGTGCGTCGTCGATGAAATAAAGCAGGATCGGCATCGACCACCGGATTACCCGCAGATCGGCCTCCACGAGCTCCTCGATACCCGGCCGACGGACCTTGACCGCGACGTCCTCTCCGTCGACGTTCGCCCGGTAGACCTGCCCGAGACTCGCGCCGCTTATCGCCTCGGTATCGAACGACTCGAAGTGCTCCTCGATCGAACCGAGTTCGTCCGCCAGGACGACCTTCGCCTCCCCCCAGTCGGCGGGTGGCACCCGGTCTTGCAGCGCCGAGAGTTCGTCGATGTACTCCGGCGGTAGCACGTCCGGGCGGGTCGAGAGCAACTGTCCGAGTTTGATGAACGTCGGCCCGAGGGTCAACAGTGACTCGAGGAGCACTTGCGCTCGCGCCCTGTGGGTCTCGGGGTCGACCGACCGCGACGAACCAAAGAACAGGAACCGTTTCCTGTCACGGGCGTAGGCGAGCAACAGTGGCGTGAAGTGCCACGCAACGACGAGAAAGCGTTTGTACGCACGGAGATACACCGGACGCGTCACCCCGGGTTAGACACCCTCGCTTTCGACCACGTCGATCGTCGTCTCCCCGGTGTCCCGTTTCGGGAGCCGTAACTCGAGGACGCCACGGGAGACCGACGCTTGCGCACCGTCGCCGGTCGCCCCGTCCGGTAACGGGAGGTCGATTTCCACGGATTCCTGGCGGTTTTCCTCGATGTATTCGAACCCCTCCGGGCGGGGTTTCTCGCGGTGTGTATCGATGGAGATGTGACCGTCTTCGACGGTCGGGTCGAGTTCCTCAGCCGAGACGCCCGGGACGTCGAGGATGAGCAAGTACGCCCCGTCGCTCTCTAGGAGATCGAAGAACACCGATTCCGGTAGGTCCCGCAAGGCGTCGCGGAGTACGGACATACCTGTCGGTTCGAACGCCGATATGAAAAAGGCCGCGGTAGCGGTGGTCCCCGTTAGCCTATCGCCACTACCACGACTGTGAGGACGGCGAGGCCGACCACGATCGCACCGAGTCCGGGGAGTGCCACCCGGAGTGCAGTCCACCGCTCCGTGGTATCCGAAACGAGAAACGGCCTCCCGACTCGCGTCCGTGTCGAACCGTGCCGTCCCGTAGACGTGGACCGATCCCCCGACCTCGAGGACCCGTTCACTGTACCGTCGGTCGCGCCCGGTGGCGAACTCGAGGACCCCCCAGAGGAGAGCGGCGACGGCCACGAGGGCAACCGCGGCGGCGAGGGCTGCAAAGAGGACCCACTCCATAGCGCCCTATCAGGACTCGAGGTACTCGGGAAGCTCGTTTACGGACTCGAGGACGGCACTCGCCCCCTCGGCCTCGTACTTCTCACGCCCTTTCTCGCCGGTCAGCCCACCAGTGAGGACGCCGACGCCGTGATACTCGCGGTCGGGATCGGCCTCGCTCGCGTTGACTGCCGTCCGGACGTCGTCTACGGTGTCGCCGACGAAGACGACCGTTTCCGCATCGAAGCGCTCGGCGAGAGTCGTCAACGCGTGCGGGTGGGGTTTCCCCTCCTCCCAGTCGTCCATCGT
Source organism: Natrialbaceae archaeon Tc-Br11_E2g1 (assembly GCA_001564255.1). GTDB lineage: Archaea > Halobacteriota > Halobacteria > Halobacteriales > Natrialbaceae > Tc-Br11-E2g1. The sequence goes on along the minus strand of LKNC01000099.1, from coordinate 3,483 downwards.
AAAACGGTGCTCGAGGGGGAGCTCCAGTCCCGCCCGTTCGAGAGCGATCTCCGCCTCGGCTTTCGGGCGGCCCGTCACCACGCCCACGTCGTACCCCTCGAGCAGGCGTTCGCGGGTCCCGTCCTCGAGTATCAGCGGTTCGTCGTGGACAAAGCCCGCAGTCTCGAGGTCGGGTTCGTCGTCCTCGAGTGCCCGGTAGAGGTCCGCCCCGAGGTACAGTTGCTGGAAGGTCTCGTGGAGGCGTTCGCGGTCCCACCGACCGAACACCCGCCGGCCGGCGTTGGCTCTGAGTTCCTCGCGGACGACGGACTCCGCGGCCTCGAGGCCGCCGCCCTCGGCGGCGATCTCGTCGGTGAACTCGGCGATCGGCGCTCGATACCCCTCGGTCGTCGCCAGCACGTAGAGTGCGGCGGCGTAGGTCAACTCCCAGTCGTTGTTGAAGCCACCCGCGTCCTTGAACTGCTGGACGTCCGCCTTCCTGATCGTCCGGTCGTAGACCCGCTCGATCGACTCGAGGATCGCCCGTCGGTAGGAGTCCTCGACGTCGACGAGTACGCCGTCGATATCGAGGACGACCGCGTCTGCGTTCATGCGGGAGTCGACTCGGTCGAGCGGTATGGGCGTTACTGTTCGTCCGGGACCACCTGCGCTAGAGAGAACCCTAAAGGGGTGGGATGCCCTACGCTGTGTCGATGCCAACGGCCCTCCCGCCGGCTTTCCGTGAAAGCTGGCGACCGATCGGGACCCGGACCCGCGAGAGCCGCCTCGTGATGACCTCGACGACCGCCGAGACGACCCTCTACGAACACGTCCCGACCGCCGACACACCGGGCGACCGGGACCCCAGGCCGGACGACAGGGAGATTCCGGTCCGGTCGCTTTTCGCGATCGACCTCGAGATCACGCCGTCGCTCCCCTCGATGGGCGTCTCACCGCGGGCGGTCCTCGGGATGGCCGCCGGACACGTCAAACGCCAGTTCGTCCGGAACGTCGAGGCCGACGGCCTGTGCGTCGACGGCGAGGAGACGACGACGGACTTCGAGCGATCGGACGGCACTGCCGGGAAGCGATACGTCCTCTCGACGTCGGCCCCGATCGATCCCCACGCCGTCTGCGGGGACCACTCGATCCCCGCCGAGACACACGTCGCCGTCTGGCCCACCGCGAGGAGTTACGGCGTCGCCGGCGGGACGCTCCCGCTTTCGGCACCCGACGGCCTCGAGGACGTACTCGTGGTCGACCCCGACCGCGACCGCGAGCGGATCCTCGAGTTCGCCCGGACGGTTACCCCCGGCGAGGAGTGATCACAGCTCCTGGACGCAACTCCCACAGTAGGCGTAGCCGACGTCGTTTACCGACCCACAGTGTGGGCAGACCGCCGACCCCGGCGGCACCTCCTCGATCGACGGCGGCGTGGCGTCGTAGGTGACGTCCTCGCGGTAGCGTTCTATCTCGCCCGTTTTGAGCCCCCGGTGGCGTCTTCGACCCTCCCGGACCATCTCGAGGAACACCGGCACCGCTGCCACGAGGGCGGCGATCGCCGCGAGAGCGGTGAGCGTCACGAACCACTCGCCAACCATTGCCGTGATATACATTACCTACCAACTTAATAATACTAGGTATACCCGGGCTCGGTACACCGCTGTGTCGTTCGAGGGTAAAGACGTCCCCCCAGGGATCCCAGCCGCGAACACGTCGGTGAGTTGATCGCGGTGTGTTTTTGGGTTCGCCGCCGTGAGTAGCCGGTGTGTTCACGACCGTCACCTCGGTGACCGTCGGCGTCCTCTTCGGACTCGCACTCGCCGCGCCGCCGGGACCGATGAACGCCGTCATCGCCGAGGAGAGCGTCCTCCGGGGGTGGACCGCCGGCTTCACCGCCGGCGTCGGCGCAATGGTCGCGGACGGCCTCTTTCTGATCCTCGTCCTCTTGGGCGTCGCGACGGTCCTCGAGGGGGCGGTCCGGGACGCCCTCTTTCTCGCCGGTGGCGGGCTCATGCTCTTTTTCGCCGTCGGGGCGTTCAGGGAGGCGAGTGCCGCGAGTACCTACACGGGCGACCTCGAAGGAGTTTCGACGGGGTTTCGGAAGGCGTTCGCACTCTCGGTTACCAACCCCTACCAGATCGGCTTCTGGCTCACCGTCGGCGTCGGCCTCGTCCGGCCCGGGAGGCTCGACGTCTTCGCCCACCTGCCGGGCGTCGGTGCGGCCCTCGAGGGGACACTGGTCGTCCAGACCGGGAGTCCGGCCTTGCTCGTCGGCTTTTTCGCGGGGATCGTCCTCTGGATCGTCCTCTACCCCGCGGCGCTCGTCCTCGCCGATCGACGGGTCGACGCGTTCGCGCCGCTGGTGGCCGCCGGCAGCGGTTTCGTGCTTGCCGGGTTCGGACTGTGGTTTCTCTGGGTCGGAGCGAGCGCGTTCGTCTAGAGTGTTCGAGACGCGCACGCGTCTCCGGGAGACGACGAAACTCCCGGTCTCGTCGGCCGGACCGATTCCCATCGACTGGGAGCGGGCGAAACCGCAAGTTCGATCCGGGACACTGTCCCGAGTATGGACGTAAGCTGGTATCTCGCCGCGCTCGGCTACCCGGCGATCATCCTCGGGCTCATCTACCTCGTTTTCCGCTCGCGGTGGGCGCAGTCGGACGGCTGAGACTAGTCGCCCAGGTCGGCGATCTCGTCCTCGAGCCACTCCCGGAACCAGCGTACGCGCTTGAGTCGCTGGTGGGCGATGCTCTCTGCGGTCTGACTCTCGACCCGGCTCGTGGCGTCGAGACCGCGCTCTAGAACGCGGTCGAGGACTTCGTCCGAATCCATGTGTGTGCGGGCCTCGTATCCCATCCGCAAGATCATGAGCATCGTCCCGTTTGCCCCGACCTTGTCGAGTAAGTCCGCCTCGATCAGCGCCTGGGTCTCGAGTGAGACGTCTTCTAAGTCCCCCTGGTAGGAGTGGTACTCGACGGCCCGACACACCCGTTCGACGAACGATTCGGGGTGCTCCCGCGCGGTGAGAAACTCGCGGGCGACGCGCGCGCCGGCTTCCGCGTGGAGGTCCTGGTCGGCCTCGAGTTTCGAGACGTCGTGAAAGAGGGCGGCGACGCGGGTAACGTCGACGTCTGCGCCCTCCTTGTGGGCAATCTCCTCTGCGAGGGAGACCACGTTCAGGATGTGGTTGTAGCGGTACTCCGCGGAGTGCCACGGGTACCACCGCATACGACCGCCCCCCTCTTCGTTCTCGACGCTGGCCGAGAGGTACTCGAAGACGAAGCGTTTCATCTCCTCGAATTCGGCGTCTGTCACTCTCGGTTCCCTTATCTCGACACCCACGATAGATCCCTCCGCAGCATACGGACGATATTCATTATCAAAATATTCGGCCGTAGCGTTCTTTAGCCTTTGGTTCGGGTTCATTTCGCGCCGGCGGGTGGACGGGCGGTAACCGTCGACCGAAACCGACGGCCGACGGCCGGCCGTGGCCGACATCGACGT
>LKNC01000098.1 GCA_001564255.1 Natrialbaceae archaeon Tc-Br11_E2g1 | reverse complement strand
GATGTTGTCGGCGAAAACGACAAAGAAGCGTTCTGCGAGGAGTACGGCCTTGAGTACGAAGACGAGTACCAAAGCGGTGGCCGCCGAACCGCACGGTCGACGACGATCGGCAACAAGATTATCGCCACGAGCCAGTGGCTCCAGCGAACCCGTCGTGACGTCTCCGACTGGTACGACGTCCCTTTCAAATGGGACGTAGAAGAAGTACGCCTCCCCCCGGAGATCGACCCGAACGCCCAAGAGGGCAACAAGTACACGCCGACCTGGCCAAGCGACGACGACAGGATCGACGTTCCCGAAGCGATCCGTGCCTGGCGTTCGTACAAGGGCCAGGAGGGGAAGATCGGCTTTGCAGATATGTTAGAGCGCGTCAAGCAGCGCTCGCTCGTCCCCAACGTCGAGTACCTCGTGATCGACGAGTTCCAGGACATCACGACCTTGCAGTACGACGTCTATGACGAGTGGAAACCACACGTAAAGCGTGTCCTGATCGCCGGTGACGACGACCAGGTCGTCTACTCCTGGCAAGGGGCCGACCCCGCGCTCTTGTTGGACGAGGACGTCGAAACCGACGTCATACTCCCGAACTCCTACCGCCTCCCCTCGAACGTCCTTCACGCCGTCAATCAGGAGATCCGTCACATCGATAAACGCCAAGACAAAGACCTCAACCCGCGCAAAGAGGGGGGGTCGGTCGAGGCCTACCGGAACAAGTCGATGCTCGATCTGGTTCGGATGGTCCGGCGAACGCTAGCCGAAGACGACGGGACCATCATGTTGCTGTTCCGGGCGCGCTACCAGATGTTCCAGTTCATCGACGAATTCATCACCGAGGGTGTCCCTTTTACCGCCCTGACCGACCAGCGGATGTGGACCGACCGACTCACCCAGTACGTCCGCGCCATCGAGGCGATCGACGCCGGCGAGGACGTAACTGGTCTGCAGGCACGCCGACTCGCGGACATGCTCATGGACTCGGCGTTTGGCACCAGCGATCGTGACGACCTCTTCGAGGCGATCGACGAGTTACAGGAAGAAGCCGGCGTCGAGGACCTGAAACACCTGACCGTCCCGAAGGCGGTCATCGAGGACCACGTTCCGTTCATGCCCGGTCCGGCCTCCGCGTCGGATATGGTCCGGAAAGTCACGAACTTTCAGAAAAAGTCGGTCCAGGCGTACTTCGCGATCGACACCCACCGGGGCATGGACACCGACCGCGTCCGTCTCGGCACTATCCACTCGGCGAAAGGTCGTGAAGCCGACCACGTCTTCGTCGCGACCGACCTCACCGAGAAGGTGGTAGAGCAGATGGCCGCGACGGTAGACGATCCCGAGAACGTCCCCGGCGTCGAGGAGTTCACCAAGTCCACCTCACCCGTCCCCGTCCTCACCGACAACGAACGTCGCGTCTTCTACGTCGGTATGTCACGGGCTCGAGAACGGCTCGTCTTACTCGAGAACCTGGTCAACGGTGCCCCGACCCTGCCGATCGACGTCCTACTCCACAACTGCCCGACCGACGACGACCTCGAGGAACTGGTCGAACGGGCCCAACAGCCGGCCGACCGCGAGGTCGAGGCGGAAGCACCCTGAAACGGAGTCCGCTATGGACGCCGACCAGAACCGCTTTGACCGCCCTGGAGCCAACGCTACCGCGTATGCACCGCCGCCTGCACTCGACCGGACACACCCGATGCCCTCGAGGTGATCGGACGTGGTGACCGACCGCCGCCGACACCTCGAGGCAGCGATCCACGAGGAACTCGACGAACGGGAGGCCGGCGCGTTCGTCGCCGTCGGCCCCGGGACGACTCCGGAGATCCGGTACTGTCTCCCCGGCGCGCCCGCCCACACCGTCGCCGCCGCCGTCGACCACGAGGGGTGGATCGAGAGGACGGACGCCCCTCCAGCCCATCCGGCCGAGCAACTCGCGGCCCGGTTGACCGAACGTGGGGTGACGGACACGATTCTCGCACCGCCGGACCTCCCCCACGACGCCGCACTCTATCTCGAGAGTGCGGGGTTTACTCTGGCCTCGAGTGACGTCCTCTCGCGGGCGCGAGCGAGGAAGACGCCCGGCGAGCTCGCCCGTGTCGAGTCGGCACAGGCGGCGGCGACGGCGGGAGTAGAACGGGCCCGTTCGGTGATCGCGAACGCGACGGTCGCCGACGGGTCACTCGAGGTCGACGGACAGTTCCTGACTGGCGGGACGGTACGTCGGACGATCGACGAAGCGGTCGTCGCTGCGGGTGGCTTTCCGGCGGGGAACACGGCCGTCGACGCCGGCGGACGCGACGGGGCGACCCCGCTCCCTGCAGGCGAGCCGATCGTCCTCTCGACAGCCCCCTGCGGCCCCGACGGCTACCACGCTGGCCTCGTGCGGACGGTCGTCGTCGACGGTGACGGTGGTCGGGAACGGCGCGCCCACGTCGCGGCCGACAGCGCGCTGAAGTCCGCCGCGACGATGCTCCGGGCGGGCGACCAGTCGGTCGAGGCCGTCGAGGGCGACCTGGAGGCGGAAGTGATGGCCTTCGGGTTCGAGGAGGGAATCGACGCCACCGTTTCCGGCGTCGGCCTCGAGCCCCGGGAACGGCCGGGTCGGGGTGATACGATCGCCGGGGGGTCGGTGGTTCGACTCGAGGTCGCCGTCGAAGACGTCACTGGCGGCGACGTTCGACTCGCGGAACTGGTCGTCGTCGACGAGGGGACACGCGTTCTCGAGTCGCCGTCCCGGTCGCTCTCCCCCTGATACTACCGGACGGAAGTCGTGAACGACGGAGCAGGCACGGGGTGGCGAGAATCGTCACACAGTTCCGTCCGGTAGTATGTGTTACAGTGTGAGCAAAACCAGGGCCGTGAGCGACAGGACGAGTGCCGTAATCGCGAAACTGCAGACGAAAGCGTGATAAAGCGCGCTCTGGAGGGCGCTCGCCAGTTCGGCGACGTCCCGGTCGTGTGGCACGTATGGGTTCTGCTGAGGGGAGTGGGTGACGTGAGCCGTCGCCCGGACGCCGTGTGTGTCGACGCCACGCCCGGCCCGGTAGCGTCGAACTCTGTCCGTATAGCTGCGCCCGTTCGGCCTCGAACGGTTCCCGACCGATCTGCCGGGGGAGTGACGTCGGTCGCGTCGCCGTCGGCGAGTGGACGACCGTCGGGGCGGTGGCCGTTCCCCGACGTCGGGCCAGTTCCCGGGGTCTAGGTGGTCTTGGACGTACCGAGCGTGGCCGATCCGGTCGTAGCGCCGACGCGTCTCGCCCTCGAGGAGGACGTCCCTGGCGACGGTGACCCGTTTGAACTCCTCGCCGTCGGCGTCGGTGACGTCTGGATGGGTCTCTTTGACACGCTCGCGGTAGGCCCGTTCGATCTCCGCCGGATCGGCGTCCCGGTCGACCTCGAGTCGTTCGTAGAACGTCGCCACGGTAGCCACCTAATTGTGGTCACTACGTGATCGAATTATATGACTGTTGTGTGCCCTGATACGGATCGTTATGACTCTTCGGTGGCCGAACCGACGACGCGTCTGGCGAGCAGTTTCGGGAGCGACGACGGCGTCGGGACGTACTGCTGGACGACCACCAGCCCGGTCGCGAGCACGAGCAAGACCGCACCGACGACCGGTTCGCCCCGGACGACGAGGAACTCGAGACCGGCGAGCGCGGCGGGGATCGCGAGCACGAGCGTCCCCGCGAGTTTGATCGTATCGACGATTCCGGTCATCGCCCGAGCGTACTCCGTCGACTGTGAAAAACACCCCGACCCGGAACGGCTTTGGGTCGTGGGCGGCCACCTTCAACCATGTTCACGGGGATCGTCGAGGAAACCGGCGAGATCGTCACGAGAGAGGAAACCGACGACGGCCTGCGACTGCGGATCGGGGCCGACGAAGTCGCCACGGGGCTCGAACACGGCCAGAGTATCAGCGTTAGCGGAGCCTGTCTCACCGTCGAACGGTACGGGGAGCGCGGGGCGCAAAGCGTCTCGGAACGGGCGAGCGGTGACGAACCGCGAGGCGAGTGGTTCGAGGTCTTCCTCGCGAGTGAGACCGTCGAGAAGACCTACCTCAGCGAGTTAGAGGACGGCGACGCGGTCAACCTAGAGCGTGCGATGGCCGCCGACGGTCGTTTCGACGGGCACGTCGTCCAGGGTCACGTCGACGCGGTGGCGGCGGTCGAGACAGTAGAGCGGGTGGGCGAGGACTGGTACTTCGAGTTCCGCCTGCCCGAAGGCTACGGCCGGTACGTCGTCGAGAAGGGGTCGATCACGATAGACGGGATCAGTCTCACCGTCGCCGACCTGGACGAAGAGCGCGTGGCCGTCGCGATCATCCCGACGACCTACGAGCTGACGACGCTCTCGGAGAAAGAGCCGGGCGACCCGGTCCACCTCGAGGTCGACGTGATCGCCAAATACGTCGAGGGGGTACTCGAGGGCTACCTCGAGTAGCCGCGGGAACCGGGAGCCACCTCGAGTGGGGACCGTCGGCTCACACGTCGGTGTGGAGATCCCGAACCCATATACGGGCCGGCGGTCAACCTGTAGACGATGAGTGACGATCCGCCGATACGGGGATCGATCGTCGGACTCGGGGGGCTGGCGAGTCTCTGTTGTCTGGGCCCCGGAACGGCCGCCGTTACCGGTGGCGTCGCCGCTGGCGGGGCGGGTGCCGGCCTCCTCGAGACGGCCGCTGTCGGGGTGGCGCTTGCGGCCGCCGTGTTCGTGATCCGCCGACGGTCCTGTGGCGAGTGCGATCGAGTGTAAACCGTTTTGTCCAGTAGTATGAGGTCGAGGTGTCTCTCACTCGGGCGGCTCGGCACCGTCGGCCGCCGGTTGGCGTGTGGACGGATCGAACTCGGTGAGTTCGGGTTCGGGTGCGGCCACCGTCCTGCCGGCGTCGACCGCGCGGTAGGTCCGTCGGTAGCGGGCGATCTTCCGGTAGAGGTAGTAGCCGATCGCGAGGTTGTAGACGACGACGAAGGCCACGAGAGCGGCCCCGTAGCTCACGGCGAAAACCTCGACGATGAGGCCGGGCATGAACTGAACGGTGGTGTTGTAACTCGCGTGGACGAACGCGGCGACGAGCAGGCCCTTCACCACCAGTGGGCCGGCGAACCCGGGATTGAACCGGGCGAGGCCGAGGTAAAAGCCCGCGATGGCGGAGTAGATCACGTGTCCGGGACCGACCAGTGCCCGGACGCTCGCGATCCCCGTCGCCGCGGTGTAGACCCCGGCCTCGGGGGCGACCGCCGTCACGTAGCCGCTGATGTAGATCGCGTTCTCGATGGCCGCAAAGCCGAGCCCGGCGACGGCCCCGAACACCGCTCCGTCGATGACCGCACGGAAGGAGTCGCTGCGATAGGCGAACACCCGGACTGCGAGCAGCTTCACCCCCTCCTCGATGGGGCCGACGATCAGGTAGAAAAAGAGGACCGTCCCGACGAGTGGAATCGCACGGAGGTACGCCCCGCCGACGGAGTTTGCGATCGCGGCGAACGTCGCAAAGAGCACCGCGAGGACGAACGTCGCCACGAGCACTCCCAGGGGCTGTCTGGTCGTGATGTCGGCATACCAGATGTAGGCGGCGAGTGCGAGCGCGGGCACGATCGACAGCGCGAAGAAAACCGCGACCGCCGGCTCCCGAGCGACCAGGACGGCCGGCTGGGCGAACAGAGCCAGGGTGACGAACAGTGCCGAGAGGACGACGATCGTCCGAACGCCGTGGCGGATCCCGTCGTAAACGGCACACGCGAGGCGGTCGACGCCCGATCGGGGCTCCCACGTCGAGACGTCGTGTAAGTCCCGGGCGTCGTTGGCCGCCCGCTCGACCGGATCACGCCTGCGTGACATGACTCCCCGTACGGAGGCTATCCCCGTAAGACGTTCCCCAACGTCTGATACTGATGGCTGTGACCGATTGCCGACGCAACCGCAGGACGTTCCGCGGTTGTGGCGGTAAAGGCTCACAGCTATCGTCATCACGGTTTCGCTCGCTGACGGTCGAACCACAACTCACTCGAGGCGTCGGTCCGTACCCGCACTATGAGCGACTTCGACGTCGACCGCTGGCGGACAGAACTCGAGGACAACCGCGCCGAGAAAGACCGCTTTTTCGCCGACCACCCCCAGTCGCCGATCCCGCCGGATGAACGCGACGCCTTCGACGGCCTCGAGTACTTCCCGCCCGACCCCGACTACCGTGTGGCCGCGACCGTCACGGCCGACGACGACCCAGAACCCGTCCCGATGGAGACGACCGCCGGCCGGGAGGTCCGGTACCTTCGGGTCGCGACCCTCGAGTTCGACCTCGAACGTGACGACCCGGATCTCGCGGACGTCACCTGCCGACTCCACGCCTACCAGCAACAGCCCGGCGGCGAGGACCCACTGTTTATTCCGTTCCGCGATAAGACCACCGGCCAGGGGACGTACGATGGCGGGCGGTACATGGAACTCGAGGCCGACGACGGTCTGCAGACGGGCGACGAGATCGTCCTCGACCTGAATCTGGCGTACTCACCGTTCTGTGCTTACACTGACACCTTCGACTGTCCGCTTCCCCCCGAAGAGAACTGGCTCGAGGTCGTGATCCCTGCCGGCGAGCGGTTCGAATAGCGTTCGGCCCGTACCGGAGGACGGTCGTGTCCGTCGGGTGTTCGAAGACCGCGGGTGACACGCTGTTGGAACGGACAGTGGCCATCGGTAGTTGCGAAAGTATTTACCGAAGAGTGACACAGGTGGAACGGAATGACCGAAGGGACAGACACCGGGGCCGTTCGAATCCGGGCTGGAATCGCCCTCGGCCTGGCCCTGCTGGTCCTGATAGTGTTTATCCTGGCCGTCGGCTGGGAAGGGGTGTTCGAGGCCGCCGCGGCCGCATCACTCTCGATTTACGCGCTCGCGGTTCTTGCAACGTGTGGAACCCTTGTCGCTAGAACGGTCGTCTGGCACACACTGTTGGGTGTCGTGGACAAACCGCGCCCGTACTGGCTGGTCGGGGGCGTTTTTCTGACCGCGATGTTTGCCAAATACGTCACACCCTACGGCCAGGTGGCCTCCGGCGTGGGGACCGCCGCCATCGTCAGCCGGTACTACGACTCCCCCTACGAGGAATCGTTGGCGGGCGTTGTCAGTGCCGATTTCTTGAACTACGTGCCCTACTACACACTCGGTGGATCGGGTCTGCTGTGGTTGCTCTTCGTCGGCGTGCTGGAGCCGGAAATCTCGACGACGACCATCGCCGGGATAGGGGGTGTTGTCGGCGTGATGGGGCTCGGATACGTCGCGTGGCTACGCCGGGACGCGCTTGTGGCGGCGGGAACCGTGATCGGGACGCGGATCCGTGCCGTCGTCGGTGTTGTCTCGACTGCACTCGCAAACCGGTTACGGTGGGCGAACGTTTCCCGACGGTTTGAGGGGTTTTACACCACACTCGCGTTGCTCTCCGATGATCGTCGCACGATCGTGTTCGCGTTCGCCTGGGCACACGTCGGGTGGGTCGGTCTCGCCGCGGCGCTGTATCTCAGCGCTCTCGCCGTGGGCGTCGAACTCGGCGTGGCGACGGTGTTCGTCGCGCTGGCGCTCAGTAAACTCGGGTTCATCGCGCCAACGCCGGGCGGCGTCGGTGGAGTCGAGATCGTCCTCGCGGCCGCTCTCGCCTCGCTCTCTCCGATGGGGTTCGCCGACGCGACGGCGACCGCGGTCCTGTTTCGCTTCGCGACGTACTGGTTTACCGTGGCCGTCGGTGGGGTGAGTTCGATGGCACTGGCACTCAAGGACCCGCTGCCGCCCTGATCAGTCGTCGGTCGACTCGATCTCTTCGCCGAGAGCGTCGAACTGTACCCGGCGTCGACGGAACGGTAACACCCGCTGTAGCCGGCGGACCCGGGAGTCGTCTTCGACGGCGGTGGCAATCGCGGGCAAGCCCATCACGAACGCGACCACGAGGAGGTAAGCGATCGTCTCCACGACGAACGGAACCGGATCGGGCGCGCCGGGGGTCGGCGTGCCCACGGCCAACGGGATCGCCGCCGCGATTGCCAGCCCGATGAACGCCACGAACCCGGTAACCAGAATCGCCGCCCCGCTGTCCGTGGTCCGACGGCCTTTCACCCAGTGCCAGCCGATGCCACCCCCGACACCGGCCCCGATGACCAGCGAGGCCCACACGCGCGACCCGAGTGCCACCGTGACGAGTGCGAGGGCCGTTGCCAAGACGAACACGAGGCCAGGACGGAACTGTCCGTTGTGTCGCCAGCGGTGCCCGATCCACACGAGCGAGAGTCCGAGGAACGCCCCGACCAGAACGTCCCCGAGGTAGTGAACACCCAGCGTGAGGCGGGACAGCGACACCAGAAAGATCACGATGCCAGCGAGACTGTACCGCAGTAGTCGAGAGCGCCGTTCGATCGTGACCGCGAGCGCGCCGTAAAACGCCGCCGCGCCCAGCGCGTGTGCGCTCGGAAACGAGTAGCCCGGATAGCCAGCCGGCGCAAACGCCAGGTCGGGGCGAGGCAGGGCCACGATCCCTTTGATACCGGTCGCCAGGGCGAAAGCCGCCACGCCGATCGCGATCACGAAGGCGCGTTCGCGACCGGTTTCAGCACCACCGAACCAGTAAATCCAGACCGCCATTGCGATGAGCACCGCCCCGTCCCCCAGATGAGTTATCTGGTCGAGTACGGGGACGACCGGGGCGAGCGATTCCCGCAGAGCGAGATTTACCTCGGCGTCCCACAGAACCGTTTGCATTGGTCGTTTCTACGGTCGTACCGTTCCAATTTTCAGTAGTCTTTGGCACCAATTGGGTGCAATCGGTACTGCGAGCGGCTGGGCCTCACTCTCGAGTTGACCACCATCTATTTTCGTGCCTCTCGGTCGGCTCACCGGGCGGCTCG
>LKNC01000097.1 GCA_001564255.1 Natrialbaceae archaeon Tc-Br11_E2g1 | reverse complement strand
ATCGCGTGGACTCGAGCGAGCTCCCGCCGCTTTTCGACTCGATCGATCCGGAGGCGCTGAACGCGCTCTTCCCCGAGAACGGTGACCGCTCCGCCCGACGGGTCAACTTTCGGTACTGTGGCTACGACGTCACGGTCAGTCCGTCGGTGATCCGCGTTCGAAGCGACGCCGAAGTCTGACTCCCCTGGTCACGATCAAGCACGCGGCTAGAGCTTTATCTATCGGGCCACAACGTGTGAACGCTTATGAGTCAGACACCACGCGAGATCGTCGAGGAGTTTTTCGACCGGATGGCGGACGACCGACGGCCCACCGTCGGCGAACTGTTCGCCGACGACGCGGTGATCACGCTTCCGGGTGCCCGTTTCGAAGGGGAGGACGCCCCGACCGAGATGCTCGAGTGGCTCGCGCCGCGATACGAGTGGGCAAAAAAGGAGTTCGACTCGTGGATCGAAGCGGGCGACCACGTCGTGAGTCAGGGGACCCTCTACGGCGTCGACCTCGAGGGCGAGCGCTTCGAGGGCGTCCGGTACGTCGACGTCTACCGGATCGAGGACGGTGTGATCGCCCGGATCGACATCTACAACGACCTCGCCGCCGAGGGGGTCGTTCGGTGACCGACCGAACGGGCGTCCTCTTTGCGACCCGTGACGACCTCGAACTCGTCCGCGAGGCCGAACGGCTCGGCTTCGAGAGCGTCTGGGCTGCGGAGGGACAGGGGAAGACCGCGTTCGGCAAACTCGAGCGCTGGGCGACGGTCACCGACGGGATCGGCCTGGCGACCGGCATCGTCAACGTGTTCTCGCGGACACCGGCGACGACCGCACAGGCGATCGCGACCCTCGACGACCACTCCGACGGGCGGGCGATCCTCGGGCTCGGCGTCGCCCACCCCGGCGTCGTCGAGGGCTTTCACGGGGCCGACTTCGACCGCCCGCTCGCGAGGGCCGCGGAGTACATCCGCCTCGTCCGGCGGTATCTCGAGGGCGACCCGTCCGGGTTCGACGGCGACTTTTTCACTCCCGTCCGGACGGCGTTTTGGGACGCGTTCGATCCCGTTCGTGCGGAGATCCCGATCTACAGCGCCGCGCTCGGGCCGGCGAACGTCCGGATGACCGGGCAACTCGCCGACGGCTGGCTGCCCAACCTCTATCCGGACGGGGAGTTCGAACGGGCCCTCGAGTGGCTCGAGACCGGCCTCGAGCGTGCCGATCGGAGCCGTGCGGACATCGATGTCGCGATGTACGTCCTCGTCTCGGTCGACGACGACCACTCGGTCGCACGGTCCGCGGCTGCTTCCCACGTCGCGACGTACTTCAGGGACATTCCGGGCTACTACGACCGCGTCGCCGTCGAAGCCGGCTTCGAGGGGATGATCGACCGTGTTCGTGATGCGCCGACACTCGAGGCCGCGACGGCGGAGATCGACGAGGCGTTCCTCGAGGACGTCGCCGTCGTCGGCGACGAACGGCGCGTCAGAACGGGGCTGGCGCAACTGCGACGTGCGGGTGTCGATCTCCCGATCGTTCGCGCACCGAAAGGCGTCGACCGCGAGGCGGTCGAGGCACTCCTCGAGGCGACGTGTCCGCAGTAACGGTTTTCGGAAACTCCTCTCCTCTAGCCGAGTGCTGCCTGGCCACCGTCGATCAGGACCGTCTCGCCGCTTATGAACGCGGCGTGGTCGCTCGCGAGAAAGGCGACCGCGTCGGCGACGTCTGCGGGGTCGCCGAGCCGATCGATCGCGGTTTTCTCCCGGAACGCGTCCTCGTTGCCGCCCTCGAGGTGTTCCCGTGTCATTTCCGTCCGGATGAACCCGGGGTTGACCGCGTTGGCACGGACCCCGTCGGGGCCGAGTTCCGCGGCGAGCGCCCGCGTCATCGCGTCGAGACCGCCTTTCGAGGAGCTGTAGGCGACCCGTTTCGGATAGGTGACGTGGCTGAGCAACGAGGAGATCGTGACGATCACCCCGCCGGACTCACACAGTGGCTCCCTGGCCGCCCTGACGGCGTTGTACGCACCCGTAAGGTTCGTCTCGATGACCCTGTGCCACTTTTCGGGGGTCAACTCGTCGATCGGTTCGCGGGCGACGACGCCGGCGTTGTTGACGAGGACGTCGACGCGTCCTGCGACGTCGACTACGGCCTCGAGGTCGGCGGGCTCTCTGACGTCGGCGTCGACCGCCCGGACCTCGCCGGGGAGCCCCCCGGCGGTCTCGACGAGGTCGGTACAGTCGATAACGTCGCCGGCGACGACCCGTGCGCCGCGTTCGGCGAGCGTGAGCGCACAGGCGCGCCCGATCCCCCGTGATGCGCCCGTGACGATCGCCGTTCGTCCGTCGAACCACTGCTCTCTCCCGGACGGGTCCGTCGTGTCCCCGCCGTCGCTGATCGGTTGCCGTGTCATCGTCTACTCCTCGAACCGATCCGTGTTATACGTTCCGGGGGCGGGACGGACGCTCCCTCGTGGAACGCGGACGTGGGGTTGACTAGCAAACTCTTATGTTCTCGTGTTCGGATATACGGCTGTGAGCGACTACATACTCGAGACGGACGGCCTTACGAAGACCTTCGGAAACCTGGTTGCCAACGACGGCATCTCCCTGGGCGTCGAACGGGGGGAGATCCACGGGATCATCGGGCCGAACGGGAGCGGTAAATCGACGTTTTTCAATACGGTCACAGGGTTCTACGACGCCGACGGCGGCCGGGTCTTCTTCGACGGGACGGAGGTTACGAACATGGGTCCGGACGAGATCGCAAGACAGGGTCTCGGCCGGACGTTCCAGATCGCGTCGCCGTTCGCGGATCTCACCGTTCGGGAGAACCTCCTGAGCGTCTACACCGGCGGTCTCGGTTCCGGGCTGCGGATCCCGACGGAAAAACGCGCGCGGGCCCAGGAGATCCTCGAGCAACTCGAGATCGACCACATCGCCGAACACGAGGCGAGCGACATAAGCGGCGGGCAACAGCAACTGCTCGAACTCGGCCGGATCCTGATGCTCGACCCGGCGTGTGTCATGTTAGACGAGCCCACTGCAGGTGTAAACCCCGCCCTGCAAGAACGCATCCTCGAGCACCTCCGGGAGCTAAACGCGACCGAAGGGCGAACCTTCGTGATCATCGAACACGACATGAGCGTCATCTCGGGACTGACCGATCGCGTCTCCGTCCTGAACCAGGGGCAGATCGTGATGCAAGGGGACTTCGAGACCGTGACCAGCGACGAACGCGTCAGGGAGGCGTACCTCGGGGAGCGAACCGACCACCACGCCGGACTCGAGGACACCCTCGAGAAGAACACCCGACAGGGGCCACGGGCGAGCGCCGGCGGCGAGGCGTCCGCCGGGACGGGCACCGGTGGGGCCACGACGTCGGGGGGCGTGAGCGCGGCGGCCGCACTCTCACAGGCAGTGCCGGAGGCCTCCCCGGCGGAAAACCGTCTGGTCGCCGAGAACCTCGTCACCGGATACGGCAACCACACGGTCATCGAGGACGTTTCGGTGCGGAGCCACGACGGTGTCACGTGTATCTTCGGGCCCAACGGAAGCGGGAAATCCACGCTGCTCAAAGCGCTCGTGGGTGCAGTTCCGGTCTGGTCCGGCTCCATTCACTACGGTGAGACGGACATTACCGGATCGAACGCGGCCGAAAACGTCGACCACGGTATGGTGATGCTCCCACAGGACGGCGGCATCTTCGGCGACATGACCGTCCGGGAAAACCTCCTGCTCGGCGGTTACCGGGTCGACGACCGGGAGGTTCGCCGGGAGCGCCTCGAGTCGGTCCTCGAGGCGTTTCCGGCCCTCGAGGACAAACTGGGTGCAACGGGCAACTCCCTCTCGGGTGGCCAGCAGATGATGTTGAGCTTCGGTCGGGCGATGATGACCGGCTCCGACCTGTACCTGCTCGATGAGCCCTCGAGTGGCCTGGCCCCCTCGCTCATCGACGACGTCTTCGACATGGCCGAGACGCTGGTCGAACAGGGCGCTCAGGTGATCCTGATCGAACAAAACGTCAGGGAAGCGCTTCGAATCGCCAACTACGTCTACATCCTCGCACAGGGGACACTCCAGTTCGAGGGGCCGGCCCGTGAGTTACTCGACGAGGACGAACTCGTCGACCTCTATCTCGGCCTCGAGTGACCCCTGGCAACCGTTCTTGGTAGCAGATATACGTCGGATACGTCTGTAGATGTCGAAAAGATCGGTCCAAAGGAAAACATATATTTACTATGGGCCCCCACCCTTTGCATGGCAAGACCTAACACAACTACACGAAGACGTGACTTCGTCAAACTCGCCGGGGCCGCCGGCCTCGTCGGCCTCGCGGGATGTATCGGCGACGATCCATCCGCGGACGATAACGGGAACGGGGACACTGACACGGTCGTGATCGGATCCAACCACCCGCTGAGCGGTGATCTCGGTGGGACCGGTACCCGAATGGACAACGCCGTCCAACTCGCCGCGATGATCAAAAACGAAAACGGCGGCATCGAGTCGATGGACGGGGCCGAACTCGAGGTCATCAGCGAGGACAACCAGGGCGAACAGGAACTCGGCGGCGAGGTCTCCGACGAGTTGATCGACGACGGGGCGGACGTCCTCACCGGTTGTTTCTCCTCGCCGGTCACCAACGCGGCAACCCGGGCGGCCGAGCGGGCGGGTGTTCCGTTCGTCATCTCGGTGTCGGTCGCCGACGACATCCTTCAGGACGCCGGACTGAACTACGTCTACCGCCCACAGCCCCGGGCACGACAGATGGCGATCGACCACGCCGAGTTGCTGTCCGAGGCGATACGCGATTCCGGCCAGGACGTCGAGACTGCGGGGATCTACTACATCGACATCGACTTCGGGCAGTCCGTCCGCGACAGCCTCCAAGAGGAGTTGCCCGAAAACGGCATCGAAGTGATCGAGGAAGTCGGCATCGCCTTCGGTGAGACCGCCGACACGCAGGTCACACAGCTCCAGGAAGCGGACCCCGACGTGGTGATCGCCGTCTCCTACGAGGCGGAGACCGTCGAACTCGTCCGGGCGATGGACGACCAGAACTACCAGCCGCCGTTTTTCGCCGGCTGTTCGAACGAGGCGCTCAACGACCGCAGCGCGCTCGAGGAGATGGGCGAGACGGCCGAGGGCGCACTCGCGACGAACTTCGCGCTCAACCCCGTCGACGAGCGAGCCGAGGAGGTTCGGGATCGGTTCGAAGCGGAGTTCGACCAATCGTTCGACGCCAACGTCGCGATGACCTACGCGTCGACGGAAGTCATTATCGCGGCGATCGAGGAGGCGGGCTCCTCGGACCCGGACGACATCAACGACGCACTCGGCGAGATCGAAGTGACCGACCACATCGCCGCGATGCCGCCGGTCACCTTCGACGAAAACGGGGAAAACGAGAACGCACTGGCACCTCTGTTCCAGGTCCAGGACCTCGAGGACCGCGTCGTCGCCCCCGATGAGTTCGCCGAAAGCGACCTCGATCTGTAACCCACTGAAATTATACTACTCACATGTCTTTTACCCTCCTTACCGCACGGGGACCTCTCCTCCAGTTGCTCGGCTCGGTGGTGGCCCCGGCAGCTGAGCCCCTGTTTATCCGCCCATCGACGCTGTTGCAGTTGCTCGCGTTCGCCGTCTTGCTCGGTGGGATTTACGGGCTCGTGGCGCTCGGGTTGACGATGATCTTCGGCGTTATGGACGTCATCAACTTCGCACACGGTGCGATGATGGTCGTCGGGATGTACACCGTCTGGTGGCTGACGAACGAACTCGGCCTCAACCCGTTCCTGACGATCCCGGTGGCGGTCGGCGTCCTGTTCGTCCTCGGCGTCGTCGTCCATCTTGCCACGATCGCCCCGATCATCGAAGCACCGCAGGAAAACCAGCTGATCGTCACCTTCGGCGTGCTGTTGATCCTCGTCAGTGCGATCGAGATCGCCTTCTCGGCGGACCCACAGAGCCTCGACGTCGACCTCGGTTCTCTCGGGGTCGGTGGCGTCTTCCTTCCGGAAGGGCAACTGTACGCGCTCGTGTTGGCCGTCTTCTCGGTCGGCGTGTTCTGGGTGTTCCTCCAGTATACACAGACCGGGCGGGCGATCCGTGCAGCCGCGGACAACCGCGAGGCCGCCCAGTACGTCGGGATCAACGTCCCGCGGATCGACTACCTGACGTTCGGTCTCGGCGCGGCCCTCGCCGGTCTCGCCGGGGCCGTCATCCCGCTGTTCCAGCAGATCAACCCCCATCTCGGCGATACGTACCTGATCAACGCGTTCGTGATCGTCGTTCTCGGCGGACTGGGGTCGTTCCCCGGCGCACTGGTCGGCGGGATGATCATCGGTTTCGTCCACGTGTTCGGGCAGTTCTTCCTTCCGGGGTCGGGGTATCAGATCGCCATCTTCCTGATTTTCATCCTCGTGTTGCTGTTGAAACCCGAAGGACTGTTCGGAGGTGGTGCCGGTGAGTGAGTCGACGGCCGGCGGTCTCTCGGCTCGTCTGGACGAACTCCGAGTCAGGTACCGAACCTTCCGTGCCGAGTGGTATTCGACGCCGCTTTTGCTCACGCTGATCTTCGGCGTGCTGGCCGTCCTCCCACTCACGCTGAACCTCTATGCGTTCGGGTTCAGTCTCGGCTCCTGGGTGAGCGTCCACATGCTGGTCATCACGCTCGTCTGGGCGACGACCGGGCAGGCCTGGAACATGATGTCCGGATACACCGGGCAGTTCTCCTTTGGCCACGCCGCGTACTTCGGTCTCGGGGCCTACGGGACGATCCTCCTGTTGAACGTCGTCGGATTGAACCCGTGGCTCGGGATGATCGTCGGCGCGGTCGTCGCCGGACTGTACGGGCTGTTGGTCGGCGTGTTGTGTTTCCGCTACGATCTGCGGGGTCACTACTTCGCGCTGGCGACGCTCGCGTTCGCCGAACTGCTCCGGTTTACGTTCAACACCGTCCCACAACTCGGCGGGGCGAGTGGCTTCTTCAAGCCCCTTCCCCGCGCGTACGCCGACGGGTACGGCCTGCTCGCCTTCCAGTTCGAGACGCTGTTGCCCTACTACTACGTGATCCTGACGTTCCTGATCGTCGTCACCGCCGTCTCACTCGCGATCAAACAGTCCAGACTCGGGCTCTATCTGTTCGCGATCCGCGAGGACGAAAACGCCGCCGCGGCCGCCGGAATTCCGACCTACCGGTACAAACTGTTCGGGACCACCGTAAGCGCCTTTTTCACCGCGTGGGCGGGGGCCTTTTGGGCGATGTACTTCGACACGATCCGCCCCGAAACCGTCTACGACATCCTCATCAACGTCGAGGTGTTGTTGCCGGCGATCGTCGGCGGTATCGGCACGGTCCTCGGACCGATCATCGGCGCGTTCATCGTCATCCCGACCAGCGAGTTCGCCCGGCAGGCGGTCGATCTGCCCGGGTTCGACCGCATCGTCTACGGCGTACTCCTGATCGGCATCGTCCTCTACAGCCCGAAAGGTGTCATCTCCTGGCCGAAACGGCTCCTGGCTGCCCTCGAGGACAGTGGCCTGTACGAGAGTGCCCTCGGTGACGACACCGATACCGACGGGGACTCGAGTGAATGACCGCCAGCTCGCCCCTCCCGGCGTTCGTCGCCGACCTCACCCTCGAGGACCTCCCCGATGACGTTCTCGATCGCACCGGGATCGTCGTCGCCGATACCGCCGGCGCGATCGTCGGCGGGTCGACGACCGAACCGGTGAGCACGCTCCGTGGCCAGTATGGGGCCCGCCACGGCGGTCGGGCAACGGTCCTCGGAACGGACACGTCACTCCCGGCACAACAGGCCGCGATGCTCAACGGGATCGCCGGAACGACCCTCGAACTCGACGAGGGGCACAAACGGGCGGCCGGCCATCCGGCGATCCACGTCCTCCCGACGCTCCTGGCCGTCGCCGAAGCCGACGATGGTCCCGTCTCGGCGTTTCTCCCGGCGTTCGTCGCCGGCTACGAGACCGCCGTTCGCGTCGCCAGAGCGTGTACCCCGCTCGCCCCCGGCTACCACCCACACGGCGTCTGGGGCGTCGTGGGGGCCACGGCGGCGCTCGCGAACTACGAGGGTGTCGACGCCGAGACGACACGGACCGCACTCGACATCGCGGCGAACCACGCACAACACACGCGGTTCGAAGCCGCCCTCGAGGGCGCGACGGTCAGGGACACCTACGCCGGGATGGTCGCCCCCGACGCGATCGCCGCCCTCGAACAGGCTCGAGCCGGGTTCACCGGCGTCGAAGACGGCATCACCACCCACCTCGAGTCCGCCGCCGCGGACGGGGTCGACTCACTCCCCACCGAGGATCCGGGGGACCACTGGGAGATCCTCGAGGGCTACTTCAAGATCCACGCCGCCTGCCGGTACACCCACCCGTCACTCGACGCGGTCGACGAACTCGCCGTCGAGACGTCACTCGAGGCCGACGTGATCGACTCGATCGCGATCGAAACCTATCCCGCAGCGGCCACGCTCTCCGATCCCCGCCCGGAGTCCCGCCTCGCCGGGAAGTTCTCGATCCCCTTCGCCGTCGCCTCCCGGATCGTCCACGGCCACGCGGGAAAGGACGCGTTCGAACCGACGGCCCTGACCGAGGAGGTCTACGACCTCGCCTCGCGAGTCACCCTCGAGTCGACGCCGGCGTTCGCCGACGCCGTTCCGGACAGCCGGGGTGCACGCGTCACCATCGTCCGCGACGGGGAGCCCGTCTCGGCGACGGTTTCCCACGCTCGAGGCGGCGCGAACCGTCCGTTCGCCGAATCGACGATCCGGGAGAAGTTCCGCTCGCTCGTCGGTCCCGTCCTCGGCGACCCCGAAGCGGAGACCGCCTGGTCGACACTGCGATCGATCGGGGACGTCACGACCCT
>LKNC01000096.1 GCA_001564255.1 Natrialbaceae archaeon Tc-Br11_E2g1 | reverse complement strand
CCGACGTTGTCCGCGGTCGTCAGCGCGTCGTCGTACTCGAAGTTGATCTCGTACTGGCCCTCGGCGACCTCGTGGTGGCTGGCCTCGATCTCGAAGCCCATCGATTCCAGCCCGTAGATGATGTCCCTGCGGACGTCGCTCGCGAGGTCCTTGGGCGCGAGGTCGAAGTAGCCGCCGTGGTCGGCGGTGTCGGTCGTCGCCCGGCCGTCCTCGTCCTCCTCGAACATGAAGAACTCGGGTTCGGGAGCGCAGTTGACGGTGTAGCCCATCTCCTCGGCGCGCTCGAGGGCCTGTTTGAGGACGTAGCGCGGGTCGCCCTCGAACGGCTCGCCGGTCGAGGTGTCGATGACGTCACAGATCATCCGGGCGGCCGCGCTGTCTTCGTCGGCGCGCCACGGGAGGATCGCGAACGTCTCCGGGTCGGGTTTCAGTCGCATGTCCGACTCCTGAATGCGGACGAACCCCTCGATCGAGGAACCGTCGAAGTAGATCCCCTCGGTGAACGCCTTCTCAGCCTGGCGGGCTGGAACGGCGACGTTCTTTACCACGCCCAAAATGTCCGTAAACTGCAGCCGAAGGAAGTCCACACCCTCCTCGTCGATCTGATCCAGTACCGCTTCTTCCGCAGACGTCAGATTTTCGCTTGTCATCTTATGCTCGTCTGCCCCAACGACCTAGAGTACTAAAACCCTACTGCTCCGAGCAAATCTTCTCCGAATCGACCTAAACTGGATATTCGTAAAGTTCTAAAGGGGAGGATACGTTACTACGATCGATGACGTACGAAAATCTGGATTCGAAATTGGTGAATGCACTACTAGGCGACGGTCGAGCGAGTCTGCGAAGCCTCGCCGAAGAGTTGGACGTCTCCGTGACGACCGTCTCGAATCACCTCTCCGATCTCGAGGCGGAGGGCGTAATCGAGGGGTACACCCCACGGGTCAACTACGACGCACTCGGCTACGACGTTACCGCGGTCATCCAGCTCAAAGTCGAGGGTCACGCCCTGCCGGAGATCACCGAGAGTCTGAAAGAACACCGGCAGATGACGAGCGTCTACGAGGTCACCGGCGACTACGACGTCGTCGCCGTCGGCAAGTTCGAGGACACGGACGGCATGAACGACCAGATCAAGACGTTGCTAACCGACCCCGACATCAAAGAGTCGAACACGAGCGTCGTGTTGAACTCCGTCTCCGAGAACGAACAGTTCGAACTCGAAGTCGAGGACTGATTTTCGCCGGGGCGACCTCGAGCGGGCGGCTTCGCTCTCGGGCCTGAGAAAACGGCTCGAAATCGGTCGCGAACGGTCAGTCGGTTGCGGGCGACGGTTACATCATGCCGCCCATACCGCCACCCATGCCGCCGCCCATGCCGCCGGCACCGGGTGCACCTTCCTCGTCGTCACCTTTGTCGGTCGACAGGTCACCGGCGGAGATGATGTCGTCGATCTTGAGTACGAGGTTCGCGGCCTCACTGGCGGAGGTCACGGCCTGCTCTTTGGCGTGGGCCGGCTCGACGACGCCGGCCTCGAAGGTGTCCTCGACGTCACCGGAGAAGACGTTCAGACCGGCCTCGACGTCACCGTCCTCGTGGGCCGCACGCAGGTCGACGAGCGTGTCGATCGAATCCAGGCCGGCGTTCTCGGCGAGCACGCGCGGGACGAGTTCGAGGGAGTCGGCGAAGGCCTCGACGGCGAGCTGTTCACGGCCGGAGACGGAGTCGGCGTAGTCACGCAGGCGCGAGGCGAGTTCGACCTCGATCGCACCGCCACCGGCCAGCACGCGACCGTCGGAGACGGTCTGGGCGACGACGTCGAGTGCGTCGTTGACGCCGCGCTCGAGTTCGTCGACGACGTGTTCGGTCGAACCACGCAACAGGAGGGTGACGCCGTGGGTGTCGTCGCCCTCGACGTAGAACATCTCGTCGTCCTCATCGCGCGTAACCGACCCGTGGCCGAGGTCCGCTTCGGTAGCGCTCCCGAGATCGGAGACGATCGCCGCGCCGAGGACCTCCTTGAGGAACTCGAGGTCGCTTTTCTTCGCGCGGCGGACGGCCAAGATGTCCTCCTTGGCGAGATAGTGCTGGGCGAGGTCGTCGATGCCTTTCTGACAGAAGACGACGTCGGCACCGGTGTCGACGATGTGATCGACCTTCTCGCGCAGTTGCTCCTCTTCGCGGTCTAAGAACTGCTGGAGCTGGTCGGGGTCGGTGACCGACACTTCGGTGTCGACGTCGGTCTCGTCGACCTCGATGGGGTCGTTGAGCAGGAGGACGTCGGCGTCCTCCGCCTCGGTCGGCATGTTGTCGTGGACCGGGTCTTTGTCCACGATGCCGCCGACGAGCAGTTCGGACTCCCCGACTGCGCGCCCGGACTGGGTCTCGATGTTGAGGAACTCGAGGTCAACGACGTTCTCGCCGTCCTCAGATTCGACGGTGACACCGGAGACGGCGTCGACGATGAGCTGTGAGAGGTGTTCTTTGTTGACCTCGGCACCTTTGCCCGTCATCGAGGTCTCTGCGGTCTTGCGAAGCAGTTCCTCGTCGTCGGTGTCGATTTCGGTCGCGATGGCGTCGATCTCCTCGCGGGCCTTTTCGGCCGCCAGGTGGAAGCCCTTGATGATCGCCGTCGGGTGGATCTCCTGTTCGAGGAGGTCCTCTGCGTTTTTCAGGAGTTCGCCTGTGACCGCGACGGCAGTCGTCGTGCCGTCTCCGGCCTCGTCCTCCTGGGTTTCTGCGACCTCGATGATCATCTCGGCCGTGGGGTTGTCGATGTCCATCTCCTTGAGGATGGTAACCCCGTCGTTGGTGATGGTGACCGATCCCATCGAGTCGACGAGCATCTTGTCCATCCCCTTCGGGCCGAGTGTGGACCGGACGGCCTCGGCGACCGCACGGGCCGCGCTGATGTTGTAGTCCTGCGCGTCCTGGTCTTTGACGCGCTGGGAATCCTCGCTCATTACGATCATCGGCTGACCCTGCTGCATTCGCTGGCTCATAGTCACTCGGTTCTATGATTGTCCTTCTACATAAAGGTATTGGATTCCGTCGTCTTCGGTACAGAGTCGTTCACATCCTGATCTCGAAAAAAACGGGTGACAGAGGCCGTTTCTACCCGACGTGTCGGTCGGGGCCCCTGACCACTGGTCCCGAGATACCGGGGGCAGTCTTCACCACATTTAAGTACTGCCGTGTCGCGGCCGCCCCCTCACTCGAGCGGTTCGACCAGCGACGGATCGTCGTTGCCCGGGCTGTTGACCGCCCGCGAGACCGGGTAGGCCCGCATTTCCGCCGACGGATAGGGCGAAAACACGTCTGGCAGGTCGTCGCCGGCGAGCCACCGGCGCTCGGCCTCGGGTTCGAGGATAACGGCCATCCGGTGGTGGAGGTCGGCCACGAGGTCGTTGGGCTCCGTCGTCACGATCGTGAACGTCTCGATGGCGTCGGGTTCGGGGTTGGCGTCGTCCCCGAACGCCTCGAGGCCGACCTGAGTCGTCTCCGGTTCCCGACGGGCCCACAGCCCCGCCATCGCGAACGGGCGATCGTCCGCGAACGCGACCCGGTAGGGCCGTTTGCCGTCGTCCTCGTCGACCCACTCGTAGAACCCGTCGGCGAGGACGAGACACCGCCCACACTCACCGCCTTCGGCCTCGTAGGCGTCCCGAAAACTCGGTTTCCGATCTACGGTCTCCGAACGCGCGTTGATCAGTCCACCGTGGTCGTCGTCGGCCCAGCCAGGAACGAGTCCCCACTCGAGGCGGCCGATCGCCGCCGGCCGCTCGTCCGTGATCACGGGCAACCGCTGTCCCGGTGTCGCGTTGTACGTCGGGGAAAACGGTTCCTCGAACCGGGCGTCGAAGCGTTCCTCGACGGCCTCGGACTCCACGAACAGGGTGTACCGACCACACATACGAACGCGTACGCACCGGACGGGCAAATCCCTTCCCCGCCCCCGATCGAAACCGTCCGTTACCGACGAGGGTGGGTATGGTATGACGACGTTAGCAAAGACGGCCCGGCAGGTACGGGCGGTATGGACCGAAGATCGGAGACGCTCGTCCGCGCCGACGGCTACCTCGAGGTCCGCGACCGCGAGGACCACGACTGCTTTCTCGCGACTGATTCGCCCGTCGAACTCGAGTGTTGACCCGCGGCCCGACGGAGTCAAACGGCGACGACGGTTCCCCGGGAGCCCCAACGGGTTGAGATTCCGAAAAACGCCAGGACTGGGATTTGAACCCAGAATCCCGAAAGGGAACACGCTTTCCAGGCGTGCGCCTTACCGTTCGGCCATCCTGGCTCACCCGCATCTACCCGCGTCGGGCGTTTAAACACTACGATTACGGGGCAGTGGCGTGCTCGACGGTACCACAGGTCGCCGGGCGGCCGTCAGCCGTTCCCGGACTCGGATGCCCCCTCGAGTGCGCGTCGGGCGGCCCAGTCGGCGACTCGTCGTTCGAGGGCATAAGCGGTCACCGCGGCCGCCACGCCGACGCCGAAGGCGACGATCGCCCCCTGGGCGAACGGGAGGAGGGGACCCGCAAGGAGGGCGTAGGCCTGCAGGAGGACGAGAAAGCTCATCGCGCCCACGGCACCCCACAGGGTCGCGGAGATGATTCGGCGTTCCATTCGACGGCGGTCACTCGAGACTCGCGACGGCTTCGATCTCGACGCCGACACCTTTCGGAAGCGCGGCGACCTCGAGGGCGCTTCTGGCCGGCGGCTGGTCGTCGAAGTAGCCCGCGTACGTTTCGTTCATCGCCTCGAAGTCGTCGATATCCGAGAGGAAGACCGACACCTTGAGGACGTCCTCGAGGCCTATACCTTCCTCCTCGAGGATCGCCACGAGGTTGTCCAGGGCCCGTTCGGTCTGTTCGTCGATGGGGGCCTCATCGAGGAGTTCGCCGTCGGGGGTCAGTGGGATCTGTCCGGCGGTAAAGAGCAGTGAGCCGTCGGTCGTCGCCTGGCTGTACGCGCCGACCGCTTCCGGCGCGTCGTCGGTGCTGACGATGCGTTTCATACGCGAGTCTCGGCGTCGTGGGACTTAAAATCGGCGACGCGGCCCGGGTCCGGCTCACACCGTGGACGAG
This sequence comes from Natrialbaceae archaeon Tc-Br11_E2g1, assembly GCA_001564255.1. Lineage (GTDB taxonomy): Archaea > Halobacteriota > Halobacteria > Halobacteriales > Natrialbaceae > Tc-Br11-E2g1. The sequence goes on along the minus strand of LKNC01000096.1, from coordinate 3,853 downwards.
GGGACGAGCGTCCCGGACGGAGGATTCGACGATTGAACCAGACGCGTTTAGACGGCGAAAGCCCGAACTCCGCATCCAATGATCGACGCCGTCCTCCGGGTTGATGTCCTGTTGTTCCTGGTCATCGGTGTCTTGGGTGGGGCCCACTGCATAGGCATGTGTGGTCCGCTGGTGACCATGTACGCAGAGCGGATGCAACCGCGTTCGGACGGTGGGGCGGCGACCGAGACCCGGACTGACCGCAGGAGCCACCTGACGACGTACGAAGTCCGCCAGCACGCGCTTTTCAACCTCGGGCGTGCAGCCAGCTACACCGTGATGGGGGGGTTGTTCGGGGCACTCGGTGCAGTTTTGTTCGTGACGGGCGATGCACTCACGGCGATCGCCGACCTGGTTCGTGGCGTCGTCGGTGTCCTGATCGGGCTGTTTATCGTGGCCGTCGGGGTGAAATACGTCCTCGGTGGCACCGCCGGTATCCGGATTCCCGGCGTCGGCAGGGCGACGAACTGGCTCGGGGCGCGGATCCACCGCTTCGTGAACGGGCCAAGCATCGTCGGACTCGGGGCGATCCACGCGCTGTTACCCTGTCCGATGTTGTACCCGGCGTACCTGTTTGCCTTCGCGACCGGCTCGCCGGTCTCGGGAGCGATCGCACTGGGGGCACTGGGGATCGGAACGATCCCGGCCGTATTTCTGTACGGAACGGTGATCGAGTCGGTCGGCGTCGGCCACCGACAGCGGCTCCACCGGCTGCTGGGCGTCGCCTTCGTCGTCCTCGGGTACATCCTGCTGGCACACGGGCTGATGGCGCTTGGGTATCACCTTCCCCACCCGCATCTCCCACACTACAATCCGCTCATGGACCACTGATACGCACCACTCGGTGGGCCCACCCGACGCGGGAACCCACCCACTTTTCTCCCTCGGCCCCCTCCCGGCGAACAATGAGTCTCAGTCTCTCCGCGGAGGAAGAGGAGTCGCCTGCGGAGGCAGTCGACGGCGTCTGGCTCGAGTGTATCGAGTGTGGCGAAACCTACGCACCGTTCGAGGACGTCCGGTACACCTGCGACGAGTGTGACGGGTTGCTGGAGGTTCGCTACACCGACCCGGCGACCTTCGAGGAGTTCGAAGGGGAGGGTGTCTGGCGGTATTCGGCGGCACTGCCACTCGAGGAAGGCGTCTCGATCCAGGAGGGGGCGACGCCGCTGTACGAAGCTCCGCGTCTCGAGGACGACATCGGCGTCGAGGCCCTGCGGATCAAACACGAGGGGATGAACCCGACGGGCTCGTTCAAAGACCGCGGGATGACCGTCGGCGTCGCCGTCGCCCGCGAACTCGGCGTCGGCCGACTGGCCTGTGCCTCCACGGGCAACACCAGCGCCGCACTCGCCGCCTACGGCTCCCGGGGTGGGATGGAGACGCTCGTCCTCTTGCCCGCGGGCAAAGTCGCCGCCGGCAAAGTCGGCCAGGCCGCCCTTCACGACGCACGCATCCTCGAGGTCGACGGCAACTTCGACGCCTGTCTGGACGTCGTTCGTGACCTCGCAGACCGCGGGGAAGTCTACCTGCTCAACTCGCTCAACCCGTTCCGCCTCGAGGGCCAGAAGACGATCGGCCTCGAGATCTTAGAGGCGTTCCAGGCCGATTACGGGACCTGGCCGGACCGGATCGTCCTCCCCGTGGGCAACGCCGGCAACACCTCCGCGCTGTACAAGGCCTTCCGCGAACTCGTCGCCGCGGGCGCGATAGAGCCCGAAGAGGTGCCCAAACTCACGGGCGTCCAGGCCGAGGGTGCAGCGCCGATGGTCGAGGCGGTCGAAAACGATGCCGACGACGTTCGCCGGTGGGAGGAAGTCGAGACCCGCGCGACCGCGATCCGAATCGGTAACCCCGTGAACGCCCCCAAGGCACTCCCCGGAATCCGCGAGACCGGCGGCACCGCCGTCGCGGTAAGCGACGATGAGATCACCGAGGCCCAGCGGGACCTCGCCGCGGAGGGCATCGGCGTCGAACCCGCCTCCGCGGCCTCCGTCGCCGGCCTGCGGAAACTCCGGGCCGAAGGCGTCGTGGGCGAGGACGAACGCGTCGCCTGCCTGACGACCGGCCACATGCTCAAAGACCCCGACGCCGCCGCCGAGGCGGGCAACGAGCCCGAACCCGTTCCCGCCGACACGGAAGGCGTACTCGAGCACCTCGAGGACTGACGGACACACGAGGAACACGTCCCCCGATCGACCCACTGCACCGACCCGGCACGTCTCCGAACCGGGGACTCGAGGCGAGGCTACGGCCTCGAGACGCCACAGTCCGGATCGGACGACGGCCCCCCTCCGCGTCCGGAACCTGCGGTCGTGGTTCGGGTGACACCCGGATCTTCGACCCCGGGACGAGTGGGGGTCCTCGAGTTCGGCGCGGCCCCGACTCGGTTCTACCCTTCCCACAGCATATTTTAAACGCAGGCTAGAGTTTAAGTAACACCCAGTCCCATCCATTACCAATGGCAGGATCCGAAAGTGAGTCGACCTGCCCGGAGTGTGGCAGTCGACTACGGAAGATCGGCATCGAAACCGTCTGTGAGGAGTGTGGGTTCGTCGTTTCCGAACACGCGATCGACCACGGACCGGAGTGGCGATCGTTCGAGGACGACGACGTCGACGGCAAACGGACGGGGGCCCCACTGACCCGTTCACGTCACGACCGTGGTCTCTCGACGGAGATCGGGTACGGAACGGACGTCCGGACGACCGGGCGCAAGCGACGGCGGCTGGCCCGTATGCGCCGGGAACACAACCGCGCCCGGATCTCGACGAAAACCGACCGGAACAAGATCACCGGGTTCACCGAGATCAGACGAGTGGTCTCACAGCTCTCTTTGCCACTCGACGTTCGAGAGCAAGCGTGTGCCATGTTCGAGTCCGCCCAGTCGGAGGACCTGCTTCGTGGACGATCGATCGAGGGCTTCGCCGCCGCGACGATCTACGCGACGTGTCGGACCCACTCGATCGCCCGAACCATAGAGGAGATCGTCGACGTCGCGTTCGCGGACGAAAACGAACTCAAAGCCGCCTACGACGCGCTCAACCGCGAACTTGGCGTCCCGACCGGACCGATCGATCCGTCGGAGTACCTGGCACGGTACGCGTCGAAACTCGACCTCGACACCGTCGTCGAGAATCGGGCACGCGAACACGTCTCGGCCCTCCAGGAGGCGGGGCTGATCGGCGGCAAGAATCCGAGTGGCGTCGCAGCGGCCTGTCTCTACGCCGCCGCGTCCGACCAAGAGGGGTGTGAGCTCACACAGACGGACGCCGCGGAGGTCGCGGGCGTCTCGCCGGTCACGGTTCGCTCGACTGTCGTCGACCTCCGGGATCTCCACTGAGACGGCGACCACCTCGAGCTATCGCCCGTGCGAGCGAGGCGATCCGCTCGACGACGACGTTCCCCGGATCGAGCGACGCGACCGGTCGGCCGGCCGCCTGTGCCCGCCCGGCGACGGGATCTTCCGGAACGACCGTCACCGGTCCACCCAGGGCGTCCTCGAGGTCGATCCCGGGTTCGCCGTCGACCCGGTTGCAGACGACGCCACCGATCGGCGTCCCGACCTCACGGGCGAGTGCCCTCGTGCGCCCGGCGTCGAGGACGGCGGCTTCCTCGTCGGTCGTCACGAGCACGGCAGCGTCCGCGAGCGCAAGTGGCGTCGCGACGTCCGCGGCGAGTCCGGCCGGACAGTCGACGACGACGCGACCGAACTCCCGATCGAGTGCCCCGAGAGCCGCCTCGAGTTCCGTCAGGTCGGCCGCCCGCGCGCCGGCGAGTGTCCGCCCACACGGGACCATCTCGACGGGGCCGACCT
>LKNC01000095.1 GCA_001564255.1 Natrialbaceae archaeon Tc-Br11_E2g1 | reverse complement strand
TACTTAAGTCCGTATGTGGTCCGAGTCCATTCATCGCGGTTCCAGAACTTCTCGACGTTGCTGTGCTCATCGCTGGCCGTCGCGTTCTCGATTCGGACCTCACCGAGTTCTTCGGTCTGTAACGTACCAGAAGCAGGTGGCGGATTGACAGTAAACGTTCTCTCGGGGTAGGTCGTTCCAAGGGTCACCGTCGTCGATCCCCCGCTGTTCCCACCGGGAACCGAGACGATCGTGTTCCGCAGGTCCTGTAATTCCCCTTGAACCCGCTCGTTGTGGTTGATCTCCACCTCGTAGTTCTCGCTGGGGACGACGTTCAACTGGTACATCGAGAGGGCGACGACGAAGATACCGAGGAGTAAGACGGCCCCGACCAGCGCGGAGACCGCACGGTCGTCCCCCCGACGTAGCATACGTGAGGATAGTCGTGACTCCTTAAACGTTTGTCGGCGTCTCGAGACGTGAAAATAACCCCCTTACTCGTCCTCTTCGACGACCTCCGGATCGCTCATCGCGCTCTGGAGGCTGTCGAGTCCGTTGATCCACTCGGTGACGAGACCGTACTCGAGGTCCTCGACCATCGAGACGTCCAGTTCCTCGCCGTCGATGATCAGCGTGCCCGCCTGGGCGGCGTAGCCCAGGGCGGCATCGAGGTCCTCCTCGGCTTCGGCGTCCGCGGCCGCGCCGAGGTAGTCGTTGAGGCTGCCCTCCTCTGGGGGGCCGCCGGCGACGTACTCCTCGGCGGCGAAGAAGACACAGACGAGACTCGTCTGGACGCCGTCGACGAGCATGCGTTTTTCCTCGTCGGCGATGTCGACTTCCTCTAAGACGATCTCGCGGACCTCGGCGATCTCCTCGAGGGTGGCCTCCTCGTCGAGGTCGTCGTCGTCGTAGGCGGCGACGATCTTCGCGATGGCGATCGCGGTGTCGTCCTGGAGGTTGAGCAGGAGTCGCGCGGAGTCCTCGTCCTCGGGGTCGATCTCTTCGTCGTCGATGCGGTCGATCCAGTTTTGCCAGCGTTCCTCCGAGTAGAACTCGGTGGGGGGATTGCTCATACAGGGACCTACACCCTCCGCTTGAAATGCCTTTCTCTACCTGTGTGTTACCGAAAACGTCTCAACACCGACGCAGGCCGGTCGAGACCGTCGCTTTCGGTGAACGAGCCGCGTTACTCGAGGTCGGCCTCGAGGTCGATCCCGTAGACGTCCGTCGGCGTCTCGACGTGGGCGGTCCGGACCGCCGCCTCGTATCCGTTCTCGAGCAGCCACGAGACGCGCTTGGGGACGGTTTTCGGGCCGAGCACCGCGCCCGGGCGGTCGGGGTCGTCGATGAAGTCGGTCTCCATCAGGAAGGGGTCGCCGCGCTCGGCCGCACGCTCGAGTTCCTCCTCGCGGCTGGTGACGCTCGGGGTTGGCCCCTCGAGGCGGCCACGCGCGAAGTGTTTGACGACCCGTTTTCGGGGCATGCCGGCCTCTTCGGCCCACTCGGCGACCTCGGTCATGTCCTCCGTATCTTCGGCGTGAAGCTGGACGGCACACTCGAGGTCGGCCCCGTGTTCGAACGCCCGGCGCATGACGGCGTTGGAGGCCTCCCGGACGTCCTCGGGGGCGTCCCAGTGGGGGCGACCCGACTTCAACCCGAGGACGGCGTCGCCGTCGACGTACTCGGCGGCGACGTCGATCCCCTCTTGCATGAGCTCACTGGCTCCCTGTGGGTTGTAGCCTCGTCCCCCGATGAGCTGTGAGATACAGCCGGGGTGGACGCCGAGCATCGCCCACGCTCGCCCCTCCAGAACCTCGCTCGCCTCGGCGACGACCTCGAGGGTGCGCTCGAAGACCGGCCGGAAGTCCTCGCCGTCATCGGCCTCGACGCCCAAGTGCCAGGAGGGTTTGTTGATCACGATCAGGTGGGTGCCACCCGCACGGGCGAACTCCTCGACGGCCTCGATGCCGCGGCCGTTGTCCGGGTCGATGTGGATGTGGTTGTCCAGTACCGGCGTCTCGAAGTCGTTCATGCCCCGAGGTGCGGTCTCGAGGGGTGAAAACACACCGGATTCGACCGATTTAGAAGGGGCCGGCCCCGAGTGATGGGTATGACTCCGCCGCTGGTCCTCGACATCGACGGCACCCTCACCCGCCCCGACACGTGGGGGATCGATCCCCGCGTTTTCGACCCGCTTCGCGACTGGGAGGCTCCCGTCGTCCTCGCGACGGGGAAGGCGTTCCCGTACCCCATCGCGCTCTGTCACTTCGCCGGCATCCCCGAGCTCGTCGTCGCCGAAAACGGCGGCGTTGTCTACACTGGTGATGACGTCCACTTCACCGCCGACCCCGAGGCCCCGTGGGCCGTCGCCGAGGCCTACCGGGAGGCCGGCTACTCGCTCGGGTGGGGCCCCGAGGACACCGTCAACCGCTGGCGGGAGACCGAGGTGGCGATCGAGAGCGACCAGCCCGAGGAACCGTTGCGGGAACTCGCCACGGAGTACGGCCTCGAGGTCGTCGACACCGGCTACGCCCTCCACGTCAAAGAGCCGGGTGTCGGCAAGGGACAGGGCGTCGAGACCCTCGCGGAGGAAGCGGGGATCGCCCTCGAGGACGCGGTCGCTGTCGGGGATTCGGACAACGACGTCTCCACGTTCGAGGTCGTCGGACGGAGTTTCGCGGTCTCGAACGCGAGTGCAGCGGCGAAAGCGGCCGCAGACGTGGTCCTCGAGGACGCACACGCCGACGGGACTCTGGGCGTCCTCGAACGACTCAGTAATACTGAACCGTAGTCCGGCGTTCGACGGAGACAGAGGGCCGCGAGAAACCGGACGGAGTCCGGTGACGAGCGGCCCGGACACGGCCGGCAATATAACTGATACTGACGTGGAAATCCGCCAGGATTTCCCGCGCCAGTATAACCACACGCCTTTTGTCCGCGCTCGCCCAACGGAGGACAACATGAGTGACTCCGCCGACCCCGGAGACGACGACGGCGGGCCGATGCAGGTCGATTCGCCGAACTACCACAGCGTAAACCACACGGCTGCTCAGACCTGCGGCTGGACCAAGAACGCCCTGCGTGGCGAGGGGAAATGTTATAAAAACATCTGGTACGGTATCGAGTCCCACCGGTGTATACAGATGACCCCCGTCGTCCGCTGTAACGAACGCTGTGTGTTCTGCTGGCGCGATCACAGCGGTCACACCTACGAGATGGACGACGTCGAGTGGGACGACCCCGAGGCCGTCGCCGACGCCTCGATCGAACTCCAGCGGAAGATCCTCTCGGGCTTTGGCGGCAACGAGGAGGTCCCCCGCGAGGTGTTCGAGGGCGCGATGGAACCACGGCACGTCGCCATCAGCTTGGACGGCGAGCCGACGCTGTATCCCTATCTGCCCGAACTCATCGAGGCGTTCCACGACCGGGAGATCACCACGTTCCTCGTCTCCAACGGCACCCGGCCGGACGTGCTCCGGGAGTGTGAGCCCACCCAGCTCTACGTCAGCGTCGACGCCCCCGAACGGCACACCTTCGACCAGGTGGTCAAGGCGACCGAGGACGACGCCTGGGAGAACCTGATCGAAAGTCTGGACGTCCTCGCCGGGAAAGACGACACACGGACGGTCCTGCGGACGACGCTGATCGACGGCGAGAACATGCACAGCCCGGACTGGTACGCCGGCCTCTATCAACGCGCTGATCCCGACTTCGTCGAACTGAAAGCGTACATGCACGTCGGCCACTCCCGGGGCCGCCTCGAGAGGTCCTCGATGCCAGACCACGAGGACGTCGTTTCCTTCGCCGAGGACGTCGGGGAGCACATGCCCGACCACGACGAACTCAAGCAGGTCCCTGCCTCCTACGTCGCCTTGCTCTCGAAGGAAAAGGACACCTGGGTTCCGAAGCTGAAAAAGGGGAGTGAGTTCTGGAAACGCGATCCGGTCACCGGCGAGTAACGACCCCTCGGTGAGGGGACGATAGCCACTGCTCGGCGAACACACTTATATATCAACGACGCCAAATTTAGCGTACGCCCGTGACCCTGCAATCGTTCGTCGAGGACACTGGACCACCGGAGTGTACGCTCGCGGTCGTCGGCGAGGACGGCCCTCTCGAGTCGATGCTCTCGGATGCGTTCGGGGACCTGCCGGTCGTCGCCGAATCCCGCGGGGACGTGACGACCGACGGGGAGACGGTACTCTTACTCGAGGGTGAGGAAATCGTCGCTTCCTCCTCGCTGATGGACCTGTACGACGCGTTGCTCGCGATCAACTCCGACCTGTACGTCACGGGGGCCAGAGGGCTCGGCGACGTCGAGTTACCCGAGGTTCTGGCGAACATGGACGAGTTCCGGTTTACCCTTCGAGGGTACCCCCTCGCGCACAAGGAAAAACTCCTGTTGATCGTCATTTCCCGGTACATAGAACAGATAGCCTGGGAGGCAGGCTCGGGGACGATTCGCTCGTCGTTCCAGCGTCTGTCCCGGATCGGCGAGGAGGTCGGCACCAGGGACGTCTACGACCAACTCGCCGAGACCGATCTCTCGGTCCACGTCTACGGCGTTCCCGACCGGCCCCCCGAGGACCTCGAGGTCTCGGTCCACGGCGGGTACACCGACGTCTACCGGGACGCCTGGTTCGTCGTCTACCGGCCCGAGGGGGACCGTCCCTGGAACGGTGCTGGGGGTGCCGCCCTCGTCGCCCTCGAGACCGACTCACGGGTCTGGGACGGCTTCTGGACCTACGACGACGATCTCGTGGCCGACATCGAGGCCTACATCGATCGGGCACTCTAACCGGTGACCTTTTGCTCGGAGGATCCGTCGTCCGAACGTGGCCCCGTCTCCCCCACACAGCGTCACATTTTCGTTATGCATTCCATATCCGATACGCTTTTACCCCACTACCCCAAACTCGAGGGTATGCCAGTGACCGCGGCGTCGACCGTCGGGCCCGACGAACTCGCTGTTTTGAAGCTCCTCGCACTCGGGGGCGGGCTCTCCGGCGACGTCAAGATATCCTGTTCCGGCCTCGCCGACCGCCTGGACGCGTCGAACCAGACGGCCTCGAGGCGGCTCCAGCGTCTCGACTCGGCGGACCTCATAGATCGTGACACCGTCAGTGACGGCCAGTGGATCGCCATCACCGAGGACGGCGAGGGCGTCCTCCGTGGGGAGTACGAGGATTACCGGCGGATCTTCGAGACGGCCGTCGAGGTCGAACTCGAGGGGGTCGTGACGAGCGGGATGGGTGAAGGTCGCCACTACATCTCGCTTCCGGGCTACAAACGCCAGTTCGAAGACCGCCTCGGTTACGAGCCGTTTCCGGGCACGCTCAACGTCGACCTCACCGAGGACAGCGTCCGGCGTCGTAGCGCCCTCGAGTCAGTAGACCCCGTCTCGATCGACGGCTGGGAGGGCGAGGATCGGACCTACGGCCCCGCTGTCTGCTACTCGGCGACGATCGAGACCGACGACGGCGGGAGCTACGACGGCGCACACGTGATCGCCCCCGAACGAACCCACCACGACGAGGACCAACTCGAGATTATCGCGCCGGAAAAACTCCGTGACACCCTCGACCTCGAAGACGACGATCACCTCACCATCTATGTCGGAGACAACTGATATGAGCGGGAAGACGGCAGGGGTATCGACGGTCGACCGCGCCCTCGAGGCACTCGCCGCCGGTGAACCGATCCTGGTCCACGACGCGGCGGACCGGGAAGGCGAGACGGACCTGATCTACCACGCTGGTGCGGTCACACCCGAGGCTGTCGCCCGCCTTCGAAACGACGCCGGCGGACTGATCTGTGTCGCGTTGGGCCACGGGGTCGCCGAGACGTTCGACCTCCCCTTTTTGGCAGACACGATCGACCACCCCGCGGCGGGAGGCCACGACCTCGGCTACGACGAACGGTCGTCGTTTTCGCTCACGGTCAACCACCGGGAGACGTACACGGGGATCACCGACGACGACCGCTCGCTGACGATCCGTTCGATCGCCCGGGCCGCCGAACGGCACGCCGAAACCGACTTCGCCGAGGAGTTTCGGGTCCCAGGACACGTCCACGTCCTGCGGGGGGCACCGGAACTGCTCGACCAGCGCCGGGGCCACACCGAACTCGGCCTCGCGCTCGCGGAAGCCGGCGACCTCCCGCCCGCGGTCGTCGTCTGTGAGATGCTCGACGACGGGACCGGCGGCGCGCTCTCGCCGACCGACGCCCGCGCCTACGCCGAGGAACACGGCTTTACCTACCTCGAGGGCGCGGACGTCGTAGACCGCCTCGGCTGACCCCTGGAGTCGGGCCCCTCTCCGAGGCAATCGCGAACGTTCATTATCCCGGGTTCCGTCACCCCGCCTATGAGCTTCGACGAGATGGACGTCGAGACGATCTGGATGGACGGTGAGTTCGTCGAGTGGGACGAAGCCAAGATTCACGTTCTCACCCACGGGTTACACTACGGGACCGGCGTCTTCGAGGGAGCACGCTGTTATGATACCGAGAAGGGACCCGCGCTCTTTCGCTGGGAGGAACATCTGGAACGACTCTACCAGTCCGCAAAGCCCTACGAGATGGACATCGGCCACGAACCCGAAGAGCTCACGGCGGCGACCAAAGAGCTCATAACCAGTCAGCAACTGCCCTCCTGTTACATACGCCCGATCGCCTTCTACGGGTACGACAGCTTGGGGGTCGGTCCGAAAGACTGCCCGACCCGTGTCGCCATCGCCGTCTGGCCCTGGGGAGCGTACCTCGGTGAGGAAGCCCTCGAGGCCGGCATCGACGTGATGGTCTCTTCCTGGCGGAAACACGCCTCGAGTCAGATTCCGACGAACGCGAAGACGACGGGGCTGTACGTCAACAGTTTACTGGCAGGTGAGGAGGCCCGCCGCAACGGCTACGCGGAGGCAGTCGTCCTCAACAAGGAGGGTAACGTCGCGGAGGGGCCCGGCGAGAACATCTTCCTCGTTCGCGACGGGGAGATCTACACACCCGGGCTCTCGGAGTCGATTCTCGACGGTATCACCCGCGATTCGGTCATCGAGATCGCCGAGGACCTGGGCTATACCGTCCACGACGACGTCTCGATCTCCCGTGGGGAACTCAACACCGCCGACGAACTGTTCTTCACCGGCTCTGCGGCCGAGGTCACCCCGATTCGCAAGGTCGACAACGTCGTCATCGGCGACGGCTCCCGCGGCCCGATCACGGAGGACATCCAGTCGACGTTCTTCGAGATCGTCGAGCGTCGGACCGACGAGTACGACGAGTGGTTCACCTATGTGTGAGCGCTCGCTTCGCTCGCGGGTATAACGGAGGGACACTCGTGTGTCTCGGACAGCGAGTGAACAGCGACCGACGGGAGCCGTTCAGCCGTCGTCGCCTTGCTTTTTTATCACACGATCGTCGACGACGTCGATCGGGACACCGGAGTTCATCCCGTGTCGGTCCGAATCACCAAAACCGGCGCTCAACACGCGGGTCAGTGCTTCCTCTACGTCCTCGTCTATCTCGGTGAACCGGTCTGGTTCGACCTCGATGACGAAGCCGGTTGTGATGTTCGGCGACGTCGGCAAGAACAGCACTTCCCGTCCGTCCGAGGTCGTCTTCCCCGTTTTGAACGCGGTCATCCGGAGCCCGTTCCAGGTCTCGAGTTTGACGGGCTTTTGAAGCGAGTCCTGTTCGCCGAAGGCGGTCTCGGCGGCCATCTTCGAGGCGTTGTACACCACTCGCAGGCCGGGGACGCGGTTTGCCACGTTGTCGACGAGGCGTTCGACGAGGGTCCCGACCGTCGTCCGCATGAGATAACCGACCGAAAGCGAGAGGATGACCAAGACGACCAGCGTGACGAGCACGCGAAGGAACTGTGCGATCTGTTCTCGGGTCTCTGTAGCCTGTCCGCTGTCACCCGGGATCACCGGCCTGAGCGCATCGGCGTCGAGGATCAACCCGGGTGTGATCCCGGCGATGACGCCGTACAGCCAGTAGAGAGCGAAAAGCGTGATGAGGATCGGACCGAGGACGACGATCCCGCTCGCGAAGTCCCGCTTCCACGAGGTCATTGTCCCCAAACTCACACTACGTTGTTATGAGCCTTCCTTTCACGGACCGACGGCCGCCCCGGGCGAACCGTCCCGTCCCGGGAAGGCAACCGAACCACCGGAGGTTAAGACCGGGCATCCCCTCGGGGCGAACATGGCAGTACTCGAGACGGTAATCGTCGCGTTTTGGGCGATGTTGCCCGCCTACGTGCCGAACAACGCAGCGGTGCTTGCCGGCGGGGGCCGGCCGATCGACGGGGGACGGACCTGGGGGGGCAGTCGGATCCTCGGGGACGGCAAGACCTGGCGTGGAACGGCCGTCGGGACCGGAGTCGGGGCCGCCTTCGCGCTCGCGCTCAACGCCGTCGCCGGCGACGTGGGGTCGGCGATCGGCGTCTCCCTCCCGACGTTCCCGCCCGCGGTCGTCCTCGCGCTTCCGTTCGGGGCGATGCTCGGTGACATCCTCGCTTCCTTTCTCAAACGGCGAACCGGCCGAAAGCGTGGCGCGGCGTTCCCCGGCGTCGACCAGTTCGATTTCGTCGTCGTCTCGTTGACGCTGGCCTTCCTCGCCGCACCGGGGTGGTTCCTCGAGACGTTTACCCTGGCGGTGCTGGCGGTCGTCCTGGTCATCACACCAGTTCTCCACGTGGGCACGAACGTCCTCGCGTACGAACTCGGGCTGAAAAACGAGCCCTGGTGAGCCACGTCCGGGAAATACCTATGCTGTCGGGCCGTGTACCCACAGTTATGGCCGACGACCCGGCGACCCGTGTCCGTGAGAGCCTTACCGAGGTCACGGCGACGCTCGTCACCGGCATCTGGCTTCTCGGACTGTTCACCGGCCAGTGGTGGTGGCTCCCGGCCCTGCTCGTCGGATACGTCGTCGTCGTCCCGCTCGTCGCAGTGGTCTACAACGAACCCGCGAGCGGCCGGGACGCCGTAGAGACCCTCCGGAACCGCTACGCCCGTGGCGAACTCACCGACGAGCAGTTCGAACGCAAACTCGAGCGCTTGCTCGAGACCGAGACCATAGAGGACGTCGAAGAGTGGACCCGGAACGCCCG
>LKNC01000094.1 GCA_001564255.1 Natrialbaceae archaeon Tc-Br11_E2g1 | reverse complement strand
CTGTGGGAACGCGTGGTCGACCTCGAGCCAGTCGACGGCGATCGCCGCCTGTGCCGGCCCCATGGTGAAGTGGTCACCGATGGGGACGGCGGCGGCGTCGGGTTCGAGGAAGGGTCCGATGACGTCACGCATCTCGCTCATGAGACCGGTGTCACCGGCGTGGTAGAACGTCTCGCGTTCCTCGTCGGTCGCCTGCATGGGTTCGGCGTCGGAGATGATGAAGCCGGTCGGCATCCCGGCGTCGACGTCGTACTCGGTCATGATGCCGTTCGTGTGGTCCGCGCGATGCATCGTCACGTAGGCGTCTCCACACTCGACGGTGCCGCCGATGTTCATCCCCATCCCGCCGACGGCGTCCTCGTAGCCGAACTCACCCTGGGCGTAGGAGACGAGTTCGGGTGTCGCCACGAGCGTCGCTTCCGAGAACGCTCCGGCGTGGGCGATGTGGTCGGCGTGACCGTGGGTCAACAGGACGTAATCGGGCGTGTCGACGTCCGCCGGCTCGAGATCGGTCTTCGGGTTGTCGAAGAACGGGTCGATCAGCAGGTCGGTGTCACCGACGGTAACGTGCCACGTCGAGTGGCCGTGCCAGGTAAGCTCCATGGTATCTCTCACTTCTCCCGTCGGCTACTTAACTTTTATAAAAACCGATCGATTCAAAACGAAATTATTGTAGATCCGTTTTCAGTTTACCGTCCTCGACACTCTATCAGCACAGGAAATGTATGAAATAATGTATTTCAATAGATTGGTCTAGTACGTTATGATACTGGCTGTAGCGGCGAGGTTCCCCTTTCATCGATGTAATAGACACACGGCGCAGCGGCGAAAAGCCATGCTAGGGAGACTGCGTCCACACTGATCCCCACACGTCCGGGGAGCCGATACGCCCTCGGCCCGTTCTAGCCCCGCTCGAAACGGGTTCTATGGCCTGTCTGCCCGTCGACACGACCAGGTATAGAACGCCGATGTGTACTACGAACATAATACATAGAACACCGATATGATGTACGAAAGAATATCTCTCCGCGATCCGTCCGACGTTACCGGGTTCAGAACGGGTCTACCGAACCGCTAGATCTCCTCGATGCGTCGGTGGTCCCGGTCGATCGCCGCGGCGTCCTCGGTGAGCAAAGCGACGACGAGGTGTTCGACGTACTCGGAGAGATATTCGACGAGTTTGGCGATCCGTTCGGCGTCGATGGCCTCGAGGGAGTCAAGTAACATGAACGGGACCGTTTCGTGGACGTCGTGGACCAGATAGCCGGCCAGTCCGAAGACCAGTCCGATGATCTCCCGCTCGCTCTCGCTCAAATTCTCGAGGACGTCCTCGTATGTCCGGCCGTCGTCGGTCGTCCGGACGATGTGTAACTCGAACGTCGAGTCGGGTTGCCCTCCTTTCCCCCCGTTCTTGCGCCGTTCGATCCAGACTCGCTCGATGTTCGAGTAGTCTAATACCTCGAGGATCTCGTCCATGTGTTCGTTGAACTTCTCGACGGCCTCCCGCTCTACGTCCTCGACTCTGGTCCGAAGCGAGGCGATCTCCGATCTGACCTCCTCGAGGCGGTCTTCTAGCTCCTCGCGTTCGTCGAGGCGGCGCTCGATCGAGGCGATCTCCGATTCGACCGATTCGAGGCGTTCCTGGGTGCGCCCGAGGTCGAACTCGAGGTCGTTTGCCTCCTTGTGGCGGTCGACCACCTCGCTTCGGCCCTCGTCCTGGAGTTCCTCGACCTCCGTTTCGAGCGATTCGATCTCGGCTTCGAGCTCGTCGGCCTCGGCCTCGAGATCCTCGATTCGGGACTCGCGGTCGGCCTTTTCGGTCCGCAAGGTCTCGCGGCGGTCGATCGTTCGTTCGTGTTCGGAAAGCGTCGACTCCAGGTCGCGTTTGCGGTCGCTGTACTCGTTGATATCGGCTTTGATCTCCTTGCGGTCTGCGAGCAGGTCCTGGCGCAGGTCACGAAGGTCCGCGATCGTCCCCTCGATACGCTCGCGGTCGACGTCCGTCCCGCAGGTCCAACAGGAGATCTGTTGGGACTCCCCCTCGACGAGTCGGTCCGTCACCGATCCGTCTTCCCCGCCGGCGCGGGCGTCGCGCTCCTCGAGGGTCTCCTCGTTGAACTTGATGATACTCTGGAGGTCGTCCAGTCGGGAATCGACGTCGTTTTTCCGCGTTCGCAGCCGGCTCAACCGGGAGTCGACCCACTCGATATCCTCCTCGAGGTCGGCCGGGTCGACGTCGTCGACCTCCAGCCCGGCGAGTTCCTCTTCGAGAGACGAGAGGCTTTCCCGTTCGGTCTCTAGCCGATACCGGACGTCATCGAGTGACCCCCGGGTCGAACGCAACTCGGCGAGTTTTGCCTCGAGTTCCTCGTTTTCGCCGTCGGCGGCGGCCGGATCGACCTCGGACGCTTCGATCTCGCGTTCCAGATCTGCCAGTTGGTCGCGTTTCTCCTCGATCTCGTCGGTCAGGCGCCCTCGTTTCTCCTCGAGGCCGGGCAACCGACGCTTGATCTCCCCGAGTCGGTCGAGATCGTTCTCCAGTTGCCGCCGTTCCGACTGGAGGTCACGGATCCGACGCTGGATCTCGGCCGTGTCGACCGGTTCCATGATGACTTCCCGGAGGTCGTCGCCGCGAGCGACCGCCTCCCGGGCGGGGTTCGACTCGAGTAAGAACGCGAACAGATCGGCGAGTTCGGCGTCCTCGAGATACGGCTCACCCTCGGCTCTGACGGTCGTCCCGTCACGGATCAACGTTCGGGTGTACGTTTCCCCGTCGACGGTGAGTTCGACTTCACCCCGGTCGGCGTCGCTTTTCAACGCGAGTTCGTCGCTGCCGAGTGCGACCATCACCGCCCGCAAAAGCGAGGTCCGGTTCGTCGCGTTCCGGCCGGCCAGGACGGTCACGCCGGGGTCGAAGGTAACCTGCGTCGAGTCGATTCCGCCGACGTTCCGTACCTGCAGTTCCGTCTCTTTCGAGGCTGCGCGTCCTTCCATACCGACGGCTATGACCCCGTGGCGACTTAATTGCTGAGTTCCCTTTACAGCTGTACGCGTGTCAGTCCGTCGTCGACTGATCCGGACACGAACACCCCTCCTCGAGCAGTTCCCCGAAAGAATAACGGATCCCACACCGGTCACAGACGACGGAGACGTCCACGAGGACCGAAAACCCCGAGATCTCGAGGTGGGGGGTCTTCGACAGGCGGTCGACGGAGTCGGTCGCGACGGCCTCGGTCCGGCTTTTCAGTCGCCCGATCCGTTCGACCTCCCGCCGGACCGGATCACCCCCGTCGGCGGGTTTGCTCACACCGCGGCCCTCGGTGAGGTAGTTGTAGATCGCCTGATGTGTGACGAACTCCCCGCGCAACTCCTCCGGGGAGAGGTCAACTCGCTCGAGTTGGCGGACGGCACTAATTCGTTCTCCCGGACTCGCCTCGTCGTCGGTGAGCGCGAAGTACAACTCCTCGACGGGCGAGGTGACGGGGCCTGTCGCCCGCTGGTCGATCGCGGCGGCGAGCACCCGTTCGTTGAAATACGTTTCCAGGGTTCGGAGACTCTCCTCGCGTTCGATCCACCGTTCGACGAGTTCCCCGCCCATATCGGACAGGTCGTATCGGCCGATCAGTCGTCCCACCTTGTACCGGCGGACGTCGACGTCTCCGGGTTCGGTCATAGACTCGAATCGGCGTCCGGAGTCATAAACGCGACGCCGTTCCCTGGACGGATACGGCGATCACGCCCTGCCGACGTCCGACTGTCACCACCCGCGTCGACACAACTATTTATGATGGATCCGTTGGTCCACTCTATATGCCCACGATCGTCGCAGGAATCGACACGGATGCGGACCGCGCACGAGCGCTCGCCGATGGGATCGTCGCGATCCCAGGGGCCGAGGAACTCGAGGTGATACTGGTACACTCCTTCGACGAGAACCCCGAGGGAGCATCCGTCGACCAGGTCGCCTCGGTCCGGCGTGCCCGGGAAACCCTCGAGGACCACGGCGTCGAGGTGACACTCGACGAATCGAGTGGGGACACGGCCTCGAGTCTGATACAACGGGCTGACGACCACGACGCGACGATGATCGCCGTCGCAGGCAGGAAGCGATCACCGACCGGCAAGGCCGTCTTCGGAAGCGTTACCCAAGACGTCATCCTCGGGACCGACCGGACGGTCCTCGTCTGCAGTCCCGAGGGATAACCGGAGTGTCCGGCCACGACCGTGAGATCGGCGAAGACGGTGGTGTACGCTGCCCCCCGGCGACAGACGGGTGTAGTAGTGATGGGGTTCTGACTCCGTCGGTGGGTTCGTCCCCATCCCGGCCTGGCCGCCCCCTCGTGAAACTGCAGGGGACACGAACTAACAGATGACCGTGAATATAGCCCAAAATATGTTTCTGCCCGAATGTACGTAGTACAGTCGACGTGCGTAACCGAAAACGGCCACGGGTGCGCGACAACGGTCCACAAAGGCGAGATACTGAACTGCCTGTCTGAAGGCGATTACGTTCCGGTCTATCCGAAACACGACAGTCGATAATCTCTCCGGACGGGGTCTGTACGCTTACACGCTGAGGCCGGACTGGGAGTTCACTTCGACAGCTATATCACCAATACTCAGACATTTACGCGAAAAGTAGTGTGAAACGATATGTTCTCGAGGTGAGTGTCGCCGCAAGGACACACCACGCGCCAGCGGTCGCGGATGCGGCCACAGACCACAGGGGACATGGCCGACCGTGACGTTTTCCCTCGAGTTCGGCCTCGAGGGGGTCGCTCTCGATTCGTAGACCCATCAAAACAGCCGTAACACCCGGTCTCCCCGTCGATTCGCCCGATTCGACCTGCGTCCGAATTTCGCGAGCGCGTTTCGACAACCGTTTTAGGACGAACCTGCTTGGTCAGAGTAGATGGGCAACTGTATCATCTGTGGCAAGCCCGTCGACGGGCTCGTCTGTGAGAGCCACGAAGAGGACGTCGCCTTCGAGTTCGAAGGCAACTCCCCTTCGCAACTCACCCCCGGCCGCTACTACCGGGGCACTGTCGACGGCTACGCCGATTTCGGCGTCTTCGTCGACGTGGGCGACCACGTCACGGGTCTGCTGCACCGAAGCGAACTCGATCGCCGCCTCGAAAGCCTAGACTGGCAACGGGGTGACACCGTTTACGTACAGGTACTGGACGTCAGAGACAACGGCAACGTCGACCTCGGCTGGTCGATCCGCCAGGGCGACCGCGAGTTCCGAGGGGAACTGGTCGACGCTCCCGACGGGGAGTACCACCCCGAGGGGTATGGCGACGACGCCGGAACCGGTTCCGACGCCGACGCCACCGACGACGAGCCAGCGACTACACACGAGTCGAACGAACACACACCAACCAACGGCGGTGACACGGCCACCGAGGAAGCCGAACCGGCGAGCCCGACCATGGAGGTAGAAGAGCCCGACGCCCCGCTCGCGCGGACCACCGTCGACGCACTCGACGACCAGGTCGGCTCCGTCGTCCGCCTCGAGGGGGAGATCACCGGCGTCCGACAGACCAGCGGTCCAACGGTGTTCGAACTGCGTGATGAGGCCGGCACCGTCGAGTGTGCCGCGTTCGAACAGGCGGGCGTCCGCGCCTATCCCGCAGTGGATATCGAGGACGTCGTCGCCCTCGAGGGGGAAGTCGAGCGCCACTACGGCGACTTACAGATCGAGACCGAGACCCTCGAAATCCTCGACGGCGACGAGCGCGAGACGGTCGCCGACCGCCTCTCGAGTGCGCTCGAAGACGAGGCCCGTCCCGAGGACGTCGAACCGATCGCAGGCCACGACGCGGTCACAGCCGTCGAAGAGGACCTCCTCGAGGCGGCGACGACGATCCGTCGGGCGGTGATGGAGGCCCGGCCCGTCGTCGTCCGTCACAGCGCGACCGCGGACGGCTACGTCGCCGGGGCGGCGCTCGAACGTGCCGTTCTCCCCTTGATCCGGGAGAAACACACCCGCGACGACGCCGAGTACCACTACTTCGAACGTCGTCCGCTCGAGGGCTCGGTCTACGACATGGACGCCGCGACCGACGACGTCACCTCGATGCTCGAGGCACGGGACCGTCACGGCGAGCAACTGCCGCTTGTCGTCCTCGTCGACGCCGGATCGACCGTCGAGTCGGGGGACGGCTACGACCTCCTGGGGATCTACGGTGCGGAGTCGGTCGTCATCGACGACAACCGTGGCGACGCGGAGATAGGCGAGAAGGTGGCGGTGGCGGTCAACCCGACGCTTTCGGGTGCCGAGGGTGCCACCTCGACGGCGCTCGCGGCCAACGTCGCAGCCCACGTCAACGCCGAGGTCCGTGCTGACCTCCGTCATCTCCCCGCGGTCAGCTACTGGGAGGCGGTTCCCGAGGGATATCTCGAGGCTGCGACGGAGGCCGGATACGACGAGACCGCCCTCTCCGAACGACGGGAGGCCGTTTCCCTCGAGGCCTACTACCAGTCGTACAAGGACAAACGCGAGTTGATCACCGACCTGCTTTTCGGTGAGGAAAGCGATCTGGCGGCCCACGTCTCCGAGCAGTTCCGGGACAAACTCGAGGCCGAACTCGAGACCGCCCGGGAGAACCTGGAACTCGAGGAGGTCGACGGCGTCACCGTCGCCGTCCTCGACACCGAGGCGTTTACCCACCGGTTTGATTTCCCGTCGACGGAACTGTTGCTCGACGCCTTGCACCGACGTGAACGGGGCGACGATCCGTTCGTCACCCTCGGCGTCGACGAGGACGAGTTACGGGTCCGTGGGACCCAGCCGGTCGACGTCCGCGACCTCGGCGACGCCATCGCCGAGGCCGTCCCGGGAGCGGGCGTCGGCGTCGTCGGCGGTCACGACGGCGTCGTGGAGTTCCTCCCCGGCGAGCGCGACGCGGTGCGTGCGGCCACACTCGAGGCACTCGGCGAGACGCTCTCCTAACGGGACCCGCCAGTTCTCCGACCGTTCGTCCGCAAGTGGCGACGCCGGCAATCGACAACGACTTTTGACTCGCGCGCGAATCGACCCACTATGACTGGAAACCCCGTAGGCTGGCTTCGAGCGCACGTCGTCGGCATCGCTTCACTCGCCATGACCGCGGCCTGGCTCGGCTTGCTCGTCACCGGAATCGGTGGCAACCTCTGGATCTCCGTCCTCATCATCGGGTACGTCGTCGTCGTTCCGGCCGCGGCGGTGCTCTTCGGTGACGAGTCCGTCGCCCGATGGTGGGACGAGCAGCCACACAGCGGGCGAGAGGACAACCACTGATCGCCGTCCGACACGCTTATTCACCGAGAGCGACGAAAAGCGGACAGTGAGTTCCGAGACGTCCGATCCGACCGAGACGGAGGCATTCGAGAAGGTCTGTGAGACCCTCGTCGAGCGGATCCTCGACGGTGAGGTAGACAGCGACGACCTCGAGACGGCCAAACTCGAGGCCTGCTCGGAACACTCGGCACCGAAAGTCCCCAAAAACTCCGAACTGCTGGATTACGCACCCCGGGAGTACCGCGGGGACCTCGAATCGGTCCTCCAGCGAAAGCCCGTCCGGACGGCCTCGGGGGTCTCGCCCGTGGCGATCATGACCAGCCCCGAACGGTGTCCCCACGGGAAGTGTCTGTACTGTCCCGGCGGCCCCGATTCGGAGTTCTCGAGTTCCCAGAGCTACACCGGCGAAGAGCCCGCCGCCGCCCGCGGGGTGCAAAACGATTACGACCCCTACGGGCAGGTTCGACTGCGCCTCGAGCAGTTACGGGAGATCGGCCACCCCGTCGACAAGGTCGAACTCATCCTGATGGGCGGGACGATGACCGCCCGCTCTCACGACTACCAGGAGTGGTTCGTCAAGCGTGCCGTGGAGGCGATGAACGATTACGACGTCGAAAAAGAACCCGAACCCGCCGAGGGCGTCAGTTTCGCCCAGGACCCTGCGGAGTACGAGTGGAAGTACGTCGAGGACGTCATCGCCGAGAACGAACGGGCTGACGTTCGCAACATCGGGACGACCTTCGAGACCAAACCCGACTGGTGTGACCCAGAACAGATCGACCGGATGCTCGAACTCGGCGGGACGAAAGTCGAGGTCGGCGTCCAGACGACCTACGAGCGGATCAACCGGGAGATGCACCGTGGACACGGCATCGCCGAATCGATAGAGGCGAACCGCCGACTCAGGGATTCGGCGTTCAAAGTCGGCTTCCACATGATGCCCGGCCAGCCCGGAATGTCAAAGGAGATGTGTCTCGAGGACTTCCGCCGGCTCTTCGAGAAAGAACAGTGGAAACCCGACTACCTGAAGATCTATCCCACCCTCGTCGTTCGTGGGACGGCGACCTACGACCGGTGGTACAACGGCGAGTACGACCCTCTCGACAACGAGGAGGCGGCACAGCTGGTCGCCGAGATCAAGCAGATGATCCCCCGCTATACGCGCCTCCAGCGCGTCCAGCGGGACATCCCCGCTGACTTCATCGACGCCGGCGTCTGGAAGTCGAACCTCAGGCAACTCGCCCGAAAACGGATGGACGAACACGGCTGGTCGTGTGAGTGTATCCGCTGTCGGGAAGCCGGAATGAACGACGAAGAACCCGAGACGGTCGAACTCGACGTGATGACCTACGACGCCTGTGGCGGCACGGAACAGTTCATCTCCGTGGAGGACTTCGAGAAGGACCTGCTCGTGGGCTTTGCCCGCCTGCGATTCCCGAACCAGCCAGTCCGGCCGGAACTCGAGAACGCCGCGTTGCTCCGCGAGCTACACGTCTACGGGACCGAAGTCGCCGTCGGCCGCGAGGGCGAGACCGGCCAACACCAACACCGGGGCTACGGCCGGCAACTGATGGAACGGGCCGAGCAACTCGCTGCCGAGGCCGGCTACGACAAACTGAGCGTGATCTCGGGTATCGGCGCACGCGAGTACTATCGGAAGAAACTCGGCTACCATCAGGACGGACCGTACGTGAGCAAGCGGCTGTGAACGGATCGCGGGCGGCGAATCGGTTTCAGTTTACACTCGATCGCACTCGAACGGCCGTCACCGCCGGCGACGGGCCGTGAGACGCGATCGAGTGTTCACTGACTTTT
>LKNC01000093.1 GCA_001564255.1 Natrialbaceae archaeon Tc-Br11_E2g1 | reverse complement strand
GTTCGACTTCGTCGCCAAGACCCGCCGCAGCGACGAACACGCCGCGCTCAAACGCGCCGTCAACACCCTGCTCAAGAGCATCGACGACGTCTCGCTGATTCAAGACGACGTCCTCCTGATCGGGGCGACGAACCACCCCGATCAACTCGACGCTGCCGCCTGGCGACGCTTCGACGAGATCGTCAACTTCCCGAAACCCGACAACGCGATGCGCGCGGACATCCTGGAGGTCATCACCCGGACGATGGAGATAGCGGAGTTCGACCCGTTCGTCGTCGCAGAGGCCACCCAGGGACTGACCGGCAGTGACCTCCGGATGGTCCTCCGTGAGGCCGTCCTCTCCGCGCTGACCGAGAACCGCCGCGATCTCACCCAACAGGACCTCCTGGACGCCGTCGAGGAGTTCGAAGAACGGGACAACCTGAAGAACATGGACATGATCGAGGGCGACCACGACGCGCTCGTCGCCGGCGGTGACGTTGGCAAGGCCGGGGACGGTGGCCACGCCCACGACCACAGCCACGATCACTGACGAACGGGCGCCACGCTTTTCGCGTCCCCGCCCGATGACAGGCGTATGACCACCGACAGGAACGTCTACGGGACGGAACTCGAACCCTGTAGCACCGACCCGGAAACCGGCTACCTCCGCGATGGATGCTGTCGGGACCTCGAGGACGACCGCGGGCGTCACGAAGTCTGTGCCGTGATGACCGACGAGTTCCTCGAGTTCTCCCGCCGGCGTGGCAACGATCTCGTGACCCCCCGCCCGGAGTTTTCCTTCCCGGGACTCGAGGCGGGCGATCGCTGGTGTCTCTGTCTCGCCCGCTGGCTCGAGGCCGTCGAGGCCGGTTGCGGGCCGTCGGTCGTCCTCGAGGCGACCAACGAGGCCGTCCTGGGTGAGGTCGACCCCGACACGTTGCGTGAGCACGAGTACGGTCGATGACGATGCGGGTGACCCTGCTTGGCACGGGGGATACGACTGGGACGCCCACCGTCGGCTGTGAGTGTGAGACCTGCGAGAGGGCCAGAGCGCGCGGGGTAGAGCGCACGCGGTTTTCGGTTCACGTCGAGAACGAGCGAACGGGCGACTCGCTGTTGATCGACGCCAGTCCCGACTTTCGCTACCAGTTCCTCCGTGACGGGGTTTCCCTCCCCGACGCCGCCGTCATCACCCACGTCCACTTCGATCACCTGGATGGGCTCGGGAACGTCTACCGTCTGCTCGACAGCCTCGAGGTGTACGCGGCCGACGAGATAGACCCCGTCACCGGCGAAAGCGTCGCCGAAACGATCGAGAACGACTACCACTACCTCGACGCGGTGACGGTCAGGCCGACGACGCCCCTCGAGTCCGTCAGTGTCTGTGGGCTCGACGTGACCCTCGTTCCGGTCGATCATCCGCCCTTGCTGTGTTACGGTCTCGCCGTCGAAGACCCCGAGACGGGCGCGAAGCTCTCACTGACGGGCGATACGACCTACGACGTCCCCGACGCCTCCAGGGACGTTCTCGCCGACCCCGACCTGTTGCTCGCCGACGCCATCGTCCCCGCACACCTCTGTGAGTACCACCCGATCGGCGGCCGCCACGAGGACGACGCCGGCGTCCCCCGCACGTTCGGCACCAAACACATGACCCGTGAGGGCGCGCTCTCGCTGGCCGAAGACCTCGAGGCGACGGAGACCCGGCTCGTCCACGTCGCTCACTACTACCCACCGGAGGAGGCCTTCGAGCACCCACTCGCCGTCGACGGGGAGGTGTACACGCTCTAGCACTCGAGGCTATCGTCAGTAGGTCGGTTCCTCCTCGAGTTCGCCGTCGCGCTGGTTGACCACGCGGGCGAACGTGAACAGGCCGTCCGAGAGGCGGTTTAGGTACTCGATCGCCTGCGCGTTTATCGGTTCTTCGGTGGCGAGTGCGACCGCACGTCGCTCGGCACGCCGGCAGACGGTGCGGGCGTGGTGGATGCGTGCGCCTTTCTCGCTTCCCGTCGGGAGGATAAAGGAGGTCAGCGGCTCGAGTTCCTCGTCGTAGTCGTCGATCCACTCCTCGATCGTCTCGACGTGGTCGTCCCGGACGACGGGGTCGTCCTCGTCGGCGTCCGGGTTTGCGAAGTCGGCCTGGAGGACGTGGAGATGGTTCTGGATCGCCTCGAGGCGCTCGTCTACGTCCTCGTGGCCCGTCGGCCGGACGGTGCCGATCAGGGCGTTGAGTTCGTCGACGACGCCGTAGGCCTCGATGCGGTGGCTCGCCTTCGAGACGCGGGTCATGTCACGCAGGTCCGTCTCCCCCTCGTCGCCGCGACCGGTGTAGATGGTCATGCTCTGGGGGACGGAGCCTCGATACTTATACTGTCGGGCTACGCCCGAGAGCGACCTGCTGTCGGCCCCTCCCGTCGGAACGGGACGCCCGCCGTCCCGGTAAGCGGCAGGTTTACACCCGCCGGAGGTGTGACTGGGGACAGATGGCCACCTCCGATCACGCGACCGAAGAACTCAGAACACGCGTGCGCCAACAGGAGGTCGTCGCCGACCTCGGCCACGAGGCCCTCGAGACCGACGACCTCGAGACGCTGCTGGCCGACGCGACCCACGCCGTCGCCGAGACCCTCGAGGCCGACTACTGCAAAGTCCTCGAGACCCTCCCCGGCGGCGACACCCTCCTGCTCCGGGAGGGCGTCGGCTGGCGGGACGGGCTGGTCGGGGAGCAGACGGTGCAGGCGGACGCGGGTTCCCAGGCGGGCTACACGCTCCTCACCCGAGAGCCAGTCGTCGTGTGCGACCTCGAGGCCGAGACGCGCTTTTCCGGGCCGGACCTGCTCGTCGATCACGACGTCACGAGCGGGATCAGTGTCGTCATCGGGAGCCTCGAGGATCCCTGGGGTGTCCTCGGGGTACACACGACGGACGGGCGGGAGTTCGCCGAGCACGACGTCACGTTCGTCCGGAACGTCGCCGACCTGCTCGGGTCCGCGATCGAAAACGAGCGGACGAAACGCCGGCTCCGGGAGACACGGGGACTGACCGAGAAGATCGTCGAGGCGAGCCCCATCGGGATCACGATCGTCGGGGAAGACGGCGAGATGGAGTTCGCGAACGACCGCGCCGAGGAGATCCTCGGCCGGGATCGCGCGCGAATTAACGAACTCCGGTTCGACGATCCCGAGTGGGACGAGGTCGATAGCAACGGCGACCCGCTCGCGGAGGCGGAGTTGCCGTTTTCGAAGGTACTAGAGAGCGGGGAGCCGATCTCCGATCGGGTCAGTGGCGTCTTACGCCCCGACGGGGAACGCGTCTGGATCTCGGTCAACGGTGTGCCCCTCCGTGACGACCGTGGAGAGATCGACAGCGTCGTCTTCACGATCGAGGACATCACGGATCGAAAGCGCCTCGAGAGCGAACTCGAGGCGACCCTAGAGCGGGTCACCGACGCGTTGAACGCCTTCGACACCGACTGGAACTTCACGTACCTAAACGATCGAGCGAAGGAACTGCTCGGTGCCCAGGATCGCGATCTGATCGGCAAGAACGTCTGGGAGGAGTTCCCGAGTGCCGTCGACTCCCGGTTCGAAGAGGAGTACAGACGGGCGATGGAGACCCAAGAGCAGATCACGTTCGAGGAGTACTCGCCCGTGGCGGAAGCCTGGCTCGAGATCACCCTCTATCCCTCCGAGACGGGGCTGTCGGTGTACTTTCGGGACGTTACCGAACGCCGGGAGATGGAAACGGCGCTTCGCGAGAGCGAACGGCGGTTCCGAACGCTCGCCGAGCACCTGGAGGCGATCGTCTGGCTGTCCGGCGACGATCCGACCGATTTCATTTACGTCAATTCGGCCTACGAGGACGTGTTCGGTCTGAACCGGGCGACCCTGTACCAAGAGGGGGGGTCGTGGTTAGCGGCGGTCCACCCCGAGGATCACGAACGGGTTCGACGGGCGTACGAGCGACTCCCCGAAACGGAGTTCGACGAGGAGTACAGGATCCGTCGACCCGACGGTGAATGCGTCTGGATCCACTCCCGAGCGGTACCCGTCTCCGGAGACGGCGGTGAGGACACCCGCATCGTCGGGATCGACACCGACGTCACCGAACGGAAAGCGTACCAGCGCAGACTCGAGGAATCGAACGAACGCCTCGAGGAGTTCGCCTACGCGGCCTCCCACGACCTCCAAGAGCCCCTGCGAATGATCTCGAGTTACCTCCGTCTGGTCGACGGCCGCTACGCCGACGCACTCGACGAGGACGGCCGGGAGTTCATCCAGTACGCCGTCGACGGGGCCGACCGGATGCAGGAGATGATCGACGGGTTGCTCGCCTACTCGCGGGTCGACACCCGCGGGGACCCGTTCGAACCGGTCGACTGTCAGGCGGTACTCGAGGACGTCCTCGCCGACCTCGAGATGCGGATCGAAGAGAGCGACGCGGAGATCGAGGTCGGGGCGCTCCCGACGGTGTACGGCGACGCGAGTCAGCTCAGACAGGTGTTCCAGAACCTGCTGTCGAACGCGATCGAGTACTCCGGGGAGGGACCACCACGGATAACCGTCCGTGCCGACCGATCGGGTGAGGAGTGGGTCCTCTCGGTCGAGGACGAGGGGATCGGTATCGACCCCGAGGAGACCGACCGCATCTTCGAGGTGTTCAACCGACTTCACAGCATCGAGGAACACCCCGGAACCGGCATCGGACTGGCGCTCTGTCAGCGGATCGTCGAACGCCACGACGGCCGGATCCGGGTCGACTCCGAACCCGGAGAGGGCGCGACGTTCTCCGTGACCCTCCCGGCGACCCCCGTGGACAATGACCGCTAGACACCGACCCGGACCGGCCCGGATCCTCCTCGTCGAGGACAACCCCGGCGACGTCCGCCTGACGAAAGAATCCTTCGAGCACGGCCCCATCGAGAACGACCTCCACGTCGTCACCGACGGCGCGGCGGCCCTCGAGTTTCTCCACCGGCGCGGCGAGTACACCGACGCTCCCCGGCCGGACCTCGTGCTCCTCGATCTGAACCTCCCGAGGATAACCGGCGACGAGGTCCTCGAGGAACTCAAGGCGGACCCGGAGCTCAGGTCGATCCCAGTGGTCGTCCTGACGAGTTCGAAAGCCGAGGAGGACGTCGCCAGATCCTACGACCACCACGCCAACGCCTACCTCACCAAACCCGTCGATCCCGAAGAGTTCATCGACACCGTCCGGGTGTTCGAGGAGTTCTGGTTCTCCGTCGTCCGGCTCCCAACGGAGGTCGACGACCGATGAGTCACACGGACACCCGAGAGGAGTGGCGTTCCGACGAGGGCTTTCGCGCACTGGTGATCGAGGACAACCCCGGCGACGCCCGCCTGATCCAGGAACTGCTCGAGGGTTCGGGGGAACTCGGCCACCGCGTCGGCCCCGACTCTACCGAGGGAGACCACATCGTCGAGCGGGAAACGCGTCTCGAGGACGGCCTCTCTCACCTCGAATCGGAGCCGGTCGACGTGGTGTTGCTCGATCTGAACCTGCCCGACAGCGAGGGCTTCGAGACACTCAGGAAAACTCTAGAGACCGTCGAGTGGACGCCGGTCGTCGTGCTCACCGGCCTCACAGACCGGGACGTCGGCGTCCGGGCGATCGAGGAGGGCGCACAGGATTATCTCGTGAAAGACGAGGTGACCGACGAACTGCTGGCCCGGTCGATCCACCACGCGATCGAACGAAACCGCCAGGAACGCGAACGCGAGCGCAGACGCGAGCAACTCGAGTCGCTCAACCGACTCAACGGGATCAGCCAGGACGTCACCCACGACGTCATCACCACCTCGAGCCGGGAGGGACTCGAGCGGGACGTCTGTGACCGTCTCGCCGAGGAGGACGCCTACCTGTTCGCCTGGATCGGCGAACTCGAGCGCGGGGGCGCAGAGGTGATCCCGAAAGCGTCGGCAGGTGTCGACGAGGGCTACCTCGAGGAGATCACGATCACCGCGGACGACCGGGCGACGGGAAAGGGGCCGTCGGGTCGGGCAATCAAGACGAAAACGGTCCAGGTCACGAGCGACATCGAGACCGACCCGGAGTTCGAGCCCTGGCGCGAGCGGGCACGGGAGCGTGGGTACCGGTCGTCGGCGGCCGTCCCGATCGTCCACGACGACCTCCTCTATGGGCTCTTGAACGTCTACTCCGAAAACCCCAACGCCTTTACCGACGCCGAACGGGCGGTGCTCTCGGGGCTCGGGAACGTCGTCGGCCACGCCATCGCCGCACTCGAGCGCAAGAACGCGCTCACGAGCGACTCCGTGCGCGAACTCGAGTTTTACGTCGACGGTCTCGCCGAGCCGGTCGTCGACCTCGTGACCGAGGTGGGCGGTCGGGTCCGGTTCGAGCGACTCCTACAGCGCGAAGACACCCTCTTCGCCTACGGGACGGCCACCGGCGTTCCCCGGGAGGACCTCGAGGGGGCGATCGCCGCCCTCGAGTGGATCGAGGAGGTCCGCGTGCTCACCGGCGGCTACGACGAGGTCGACCTCGAGGTCGGGACGGCCCAACCGGTCGAGTTCGTCGACACGCTCGCGACCCACGGCGCCAAGGTCGCCGACGTCGTCGTCGCCGACGGCGAACTCCGGTTCGTCGTGGAGGTACCACACGGGGCCGACACCCGACGGGTGATCGACGTCATCGGGGACGTCTGCCCGGACGCCGACTTCCTCGCTCAACGGACGCGATCGCGAAGCGACGAGGAGTTCCTCGACTACAGATCGGTCCTCGAGGACCTGACCGAAAAACAGCGACAGGCCCTCGAGATCGCCGTCTACGCGGGGTATTTCGACTGGCCGCGAGCGAGCAAAAGCGAGGAGGTCGCCGACCGACTCGGGGTCTCCGCTGCGACTTTCACCCAGCACCTCCGGGCGGCCGAACGGCAGTTCTTCGACGCCGTCTTCGATCGCCGGGTGGACGACTAGCTCGCCCGTGGTTCGGCCCCGTCCGGCGTCGGTTCCTCGAGATTCCGTCCTGTCATCGCGACCGCGACCATCGAGGTCCCGGTCACGAGTAAGCTCGCACCGACGAACAGGCCGATCGCCCACGCCGCCGTCGTCGGGAAGCCGGCCCAGAGGAGAACCCCGAGGGCGAGCGAGACGACCCCGCTGGCGGCGATCCAGTTTCGCCATTCCTCGCCGGCCATCCGCAGGCTCACGAGCAGTTCGGCGACCCCGTCGACGAGCAGATACGCGATGACGAGCAGCGTCAGTGTCGCCAGACCGATCAGTGGGTTGACGAGCAAGAGCGCGCCGGCGAGTACCGACACCACCCCGAGTGTGACCTGCCAGAGCGAACCACTCCAGCCACGGACGGTAAAGGCGTGAGCACCGTTGACGATCCCGCTGAGCACGAGCAACGCACCGAGCAGGTAGGTCAGCGAGATCCCCGTCGCGAGGGGGAACGCGATCGCGAGGATCCCGAGCAAGCCGACGACACCGCCGGCGATCGCGAGGGGGCGGGTTTCGTTCTCTCCACCAGTTACTTTGATCGAATCTACGAGTTTCATCGCCTCTAGAGATGCTTTAGGAGGTAATAACGATTGTTCACGATTTGACAGTCTGTCCCGATCGGCGACCGATCGACAGGGTCTCGAGTTCCCCACCGAACCCACTCCCGGCGTCAGACACACGTCGTCGAACGATGAACCAGCGACTGTGACCACCGAGAACGACCGCCTCGAGTGTGACCTCTGTGGAGAAGGGGTTCCGGCCGCCGTCTATTACGAAAACCTGCTCAAGGGCTGTCCGGGAGCCGACTGATTCACAGCCGTCAGTATCACGTCTCTTCGACGTGGCGGACCTCACAGGCGATCCCGCGAGTGCTTTCGGTCATCTCCCGGCCGAACATCTCCGCGCGGCCGATGCCGAAGGCCTTCGGCCCCTCGATGATGACCTCGTCGCCCACCCGGATGTCCTCGTCTGCGTCGACGACCCCCGGCGCGAGGACGCTGCCGTGGGGGACGAAGCCGTCGATCTCGACGCGTTTGGTGGGGGCGTCGCTCTCGGCCCACCGCCGGGCGCCCTCGAGGGTAAACGACAGCGTCCCGTAGCGGGCGACGATCGTCGCCAGCTGGGTGTCCTCGCGGTCGCGAACCTGGATCTTGGGGTAGCGACTCGTGGTCTGAATGTCTGTAAAGAGGTCGTCGCCCGCACCGTCGCCGAGGACGTAGTCGGCGATGGCCCGGACGGTGTTGTGCTCGCGCTCGCGTTTGGAGTACTTGAGTTCGCCCGACAGTTCCGAGGCGAGATTCGCCAGGGAGGCCTCGTCGGTCGGGTGGCCGCCCGGCTGCACGGTGTAGGTGATCTCGAGGTCGAGTTCCGCTTCGACGGACTCGACGATGTCGCGATAGCCCTCCTCTGGGACGTGGGCGATAATCTTCGGGTAGTCGTTTCGCTCGAGGTAGCGTCCCAGGACCTCGCCCACGAACTCCGTTTCGTCTGCCGACCACCGACCCGTGACGACGGTGTCGTAGTGTTGGGCCGGGTACGTGGTCTCGAGTTCCTGGGGGACGACGCCCATCGGGCTCGTGACGGTGACCTGGTGGGCACGCCACTGGATCGCGTCGTGGAACTGCTTGTGGCTCTGGGAGTCGCTGTATGGCTTTCGGGCCGAACAGGGTGTGAGCACGAGCGGATTCGAAAAGCGGTTGCGGTAGCGGGTGGTCACCCGGTCGGCGTACCGTTGAATCTCCACCCGGCGGATGGTGTCCTCCGTGGCGGCCGAAATCTCCGCCTCCCGGAGGATCGGCGTGCGTTCCTCGAGGTAGCTCCACTGGTCGTCGAGTTCACGCATTGTGGCAGTGAGCCACTGGTCGTGGCGGGCCTGGCCCTCGACGTAATCGCGCAGGCGGCCGTCGCGGATGCGCTGGCGAACGACCGACAGCTCGGCCTCGAGGGCGGCGACGTTGTGCTCGACGCAATCCTCGCGGGTGAACGCCTCGGGATCTGACTCCTCGGCGAGACAGCCCGGCAGTTCCGCTAGGTCCTCGAGGAAGTACTCGCTTTCCGTGGTGAGGTATTTTCCCTGGGTGCCCGCGACGATCGCCCTCGAGGCGTCGAAGAGGTCCACGCCAGCGTAGGCGAGGGTGGCGACGTTTCGGGGCGTGGCGACCCCGGAGACGTAGAGTGCGGTGTCCTCGGGGATCGCCTCGCGGACGTTCACGACGGCCTCGACCAGCGCCGCGCCGTGGCCGACCACGGACTGGCCGTCCGAAACCGCGTAGGCGTC
>LKNC01000001.1 GCA_001564255.1 Natrialbaceae archaeon Tc-Br11_E2g1 | reverse complement strand
TCGCGTGTGGGAACAGGCGGTCGACGGCCTCGTGGAGCTGTTCGAGGCCCTCGCCGTCGGCCAGCCGTTCCATCCAGCTCTCGGCGTGTTCGCGGTGGTAACGCTCTTCGTCTTGAATCTTGTCGACGCGGCCGGCGATCTTGGCGTAACTGGACTCTTCGAGCGCCCCGAGTCGGATCTCCTCGGCGACGTCGTAGAGGTAGTGACGCAGGATGGCGTCGGCCCAGTCGCCTTCGAGGAACTCCTGTTCGACGAGGGTGCTGTGACGCCAGTTGCCGGGCTCGCGCTCGTAGACGAGTTCGTGTTCCTCGTGGCCGAAATCCCCTAAGACGTCGTACCACAGCCGGGCGTGGCCGAGTTCGTCCTGGGCGTTGTTCGAGAGCGCGAGGTCCGACTCGAGGGTGGGGGCACGGACCTGCCACTCGGTGTACCGTTCTGCGAAGACGAACTCGTCGTCGGCCAGCCGGAAGAGGAGTGTCTCTAGGGCTTCCTGTTCGTCGTCGCCGAGTTCGTCGACGCTCTCGATTTCGCCCGCCATCAGGCATCACCTCGCTGTTTCTCGGCTTCGGCCTGCTGGCCTTCCGAATCGATGACTTCGGCCGCGTGGTCGAGGTCGGACTTGTAGGTCGGGGCCCAGCGGTAACTCTTGTCGGTGACGCCGCCAAACGAGTTCTCGTCGGCGTCGAGTTCGCCGATCTCGTCTTTGGGGACGACCCAGATGCTGTTTGTCGGTTTGCGCCGGGCGTGTTGGATGGCGGCGAACTGCTTTGCCATCTCGCGGTCCGGCGCGTGAACGTTGCCACAGTGGGTGTGATAGTCACCCTGCTCTTCCTGACGGAATACTTCCCAGATCATCGTTAGTCGGCTGCCTGTGGTTTCGCAGTTCCTTCGGGCACGTTCTCCCACTCTAAGGTGTCACGGACCCACTGGACTGCCTTTTGGGCTTCCTTGCGGCCGTTGATCTGGCCGAGACCCGGTTCGTACTCGTTTTTCGCGATCGTGAAGAACTCGTCCCAGTCCAGATCGCCTTCTTCGACCTCGTAGGTCCCGTCGTCGCGTTGGCGGATGCGTGGTTCGTCCGGGATCTCGAGGCCGTATTTCTCGGCTTTCGGGATGTACTCACGCAAGAACAGGTTCCGGAGGTCGTCGTTGGACTGGGTCTTCAGGCCGACATCGGCCGAGAAGTCGTGGTGGGTGCTCTTGTCGTCGGTCGGGCCGAAAAACTGGATGATGCGGGGCCACCACATCTCGAAGACCTCTTGGGTCATCTCCTGTTCTTTTTTCGATCCCGTCATCAGTTCGGCGAGGATGCTCTCGCCGTGTTTGACGTGGAACCCTTCCTCGAAACAGACCTTGTCCATCGCGTGGGCGTACGGTTCCCAGCTGGTGCGACGCAGGGTCGCCTGTCGGCGCATCGCGGCACCGTCGACGAAGAAGGCGATCATCGCCGTCTCCGGCCAGCTTTTCATCGGGTAGTGGAAACAGTTGAGGAACTTCCCTTTCCCGTTTGCGAGGTCATCGAGCATCTCCTCGCGGGTTTTCACGCCCAGCGACTCGGCGGCACGGTAGAGCAACTGGCCGTGCCCGATCTCGTCTTGGACTTTCGCCGAGTAGGCGAGTTTGCGGTCGATACTCGGGGCTTCCCGGATGAACGGCCGCTCCAGGTACGCCCCCATGATCTCGCTGTTCGCGTGGAACTCGATCATTCGGGTCGCGGCTTCTCGGTACTCCAGGGGCATCTCGTCCGCAGCGCTGAACTCCCGCGGACCGGCGCGTTCTTTGACTGTGTCGATTTCCATCGTTCGTTATAATACAGGTAGTTTTAATGCATAGGGGTTTGCCACGATATAGGGGGGTTTTAAGTACAGCCGGTGTGAGTGAAATCGTATACCATGATAGATGAATGTCTCGCCGTCGAGTTCAGAGTCGAAGACGACGGCTCCCCACTCGCCGACGCGACCCGGAAAGTAAGCGTCGAAGTCCACGCCCTGCCCCCCCAGCTCCGGGCGGACGGCAACGCGCTCTTGCAGTTCAGTTCGCCACGAAACGACCGACTCGTCGACGTCCTCGAGGCCGACGACCGGATCCGGTATCTCCACGTCTCGGAGACCGACGGCCGGTACCGGTATCGGTGTCTCTCGAAACAGCCCTGTGTTGTCCACGACCTGATAAACGGTGGCCTCATCGTCGAGACGCTGCGCTATCGCAACGGCGCGTCGATGGTCTTCGGGGCCGTCGTCGGCCGCGACGTCCTCAAAAACGTCATGGAAACCGCAGGCGACACCGTCGGCGTCCGGCTCGAACGGGTCTACCCCCTCCAGTCGGATGCCGAGGAGTCCCCGAGCCAGCAGTGGGACATCACCCCACCCCAAGAGGAGTGTATCCGCACCGCCCTCGAGATGGGCTATTTCTCCATCCCGCGGGAGTGTTCCTCAGAAGACGTCGCCGACGCCCTCGGGATCAGCAAGTCGGCGTTCTTAGAACGGTTGCGTCGGGCCGAGGAGTCGCTTTTCCACCAGATGTTCGCGTGAGTACGGCCGGTGAGAACCCCTTCGCCGCTTCCAGTAGATACTTTTTCTCCCGTGGCAGTGTGTACCGATATGGCAGACACCGATGAGCACAGAGAGCACGTCGAGAGCGACCCCTACTGTGAGACCCTTGGCATCGAACTGGTCGACTTCGAACCGGGCCACGCACGCACGCGACTCGAGGTCACCGAGGAGCTGACGAACTTCCATGGCACCCCCCACGGCGGCGCGGTCTACTCGCTCGCCGACGCCGCCTTCGCCGCCGCCTCGAACTCCCACGGGGACACCGCGGTCGCCCTCGAGACGAACATCTCCTATCTCGACGCCGTCGACGTCGGGTCGACGCTCACCGCGACCGCCGAGGAGACCCATCTGGCCGGTCGAACCGCCGAATACGAGGTGGTCGTGACCGACGAAAACGACGAACGGGTCTCGACGTTCCGCGGGCGGGTCTACATCATCCGGTAGCCGTCGGGGACGGAGAAAGGAACTCGTGTTAGGGTTCTTCTCGCGAGTGGACTTTCAGGTCCGAACGGGGGTAGGCCACACAGAGCAACGCGTACCCCCTGTCTTTCTCGTACTGGGTTAGAATGTGATCCTGGCTGCGATCGACCTCGCCCTCGACTTTCGCGCTACAGGCGGCACAGACCCCCTGGAGACACTGGTAGGGGAGGTCGATCCCGGCGTCCTCGGCCGCCTCGAGGACGTACGTATCCGCCGGGCACTCGATCTCGACGCCCTCTTTGACGAACTCGACGGTGTACGTCTCCTCGCCGGCCGTCATAGCTCCTTCTCGTAGACCGTCTCCATCGGTCGCATGCCGTACTCCTCGTAGACGCCGGCTTCGGACTCCCCGTGGAGGACGTCGATGCGCCAGAACGGGAGCCCCTTCTCGGCGAACCACCGTTCTGCGGCCTCGAGCAAGGCCGTCCCGATCCCCTCCCCGCGGTGGGCCTCGTCGACGTAGTGGCCGTAGGCGTAGCCGTGCTGGCCGAACTTGAACACGGGGTGGCCGCCGACCACCCGCACTTCGAGGGTGGCGACGATCTCCCCCCCGCGTTCGACGACGAGTACGTCCCCACGGGAGGAGTCGACCAGGTTGTTCGTGAAGTAACTCTGCCAGCGCTCTTTACCGTCCGCTTCGAGCTCGAACCGGTCGTCGTACGCCGCGAGGATCGACGCGAAGCCGTCCCACAACCGTTCGATCGGCGCTGCGTCTTCGGCCGTCGCCGTGCGTACTGTTCCGTCGAAGTCGCCGATGTCGTCGTATTCGTTCGTCATCTCTCTGGTTGTCAGCCGAATCGCTCGAAGGGGTTCTCACAGCTCTCACAGTAGTAGATGGTCCGACACAGCGAGGGGCCACGGGCGTTCTCCGCGCGGGTTTCCGTCGACCCACAGTACGGGCAGGCGACCTCGCCGTCCTCGACGGGTCGACCCGCGTTCTCGTCCATCTTCTCCGCGACGGCCGATCCGGTCCGGCCGGCTGCGCCCCTTTCACTCGTCATCGCAGACACCCCCGCCCGCGAGTGGACACGCGAACCCGGCCTCGCCGAGTTTTTCTCGGGCGGACTCGTGCATGTCCGCGGGCGTCCACGGGTCGTCGTATCGCAGGTCGACGGTCACGGAGTCGACCCCGGGAACGGTCTCGACGCGCCGTTCGATCATTCGCTCCATGATCTCTTTGGCCGGACAGCCGGTGTAGGTCAGCGTAAAGGTCACCGTCACGTGACCGTCCTCGAGACGGACCTCCTGGATCAGGCCGAGTTCGACGAGGCTGACCGGCAGTTCGGGGTCCTCGACGTCCTCTAGGGCCGCCCAGAGGTCCTCTTCGGTGAGTTCACCGTCGACCTCGACCGGGGGGAACGACTCCTCGCCGGCCGCGAGATCGAAGCCGGGCTCGTTGCGTGCGAGCATCTCAGTGACGTCGATCGGCTCAGGCACCCACGTCCACCCCCTGCTCGTAGACCTCCCGCGTTTCCGCGAGCAGTTCCTCGAGGTCGTCGCTGTGTGCACCCTCCCGGCCGGTCTCCGCGGCGGGGTCGACGTCGGGAACGGAGAGGCCGACGGACTCGAACGTCGAGCCGGCCCGTTCGACGAACGCCTCACGCTGGGCGTCGAGTGGGCGGCCGTAGACGCCGGCCTCGGCGGGGTCGACCTCGCCGGCGGGCTCGAAGAAGGCCAGCGCGTCCGCCCAGGCGTCCTCGAGTGCAGCGACGAGCCGTTCACGCCCCTCGACGTCCGCGGCTAACGTCTCGATCCACACCTCGCCGTGTTCGGTGTGGTAGGCCTCCTCGTCGAGGACCTTCTGGGCGACGCCCTCGATCGGCTCGTACTCGCCGTCGGCGAGCGCCCGCAGCCGGACCGCGTCGGCGACGTCATAACAGTAGTGGCGGACGACGGTGTCCGCCCAGTCCTCGAAGGGGGCCTCGAGCAGGCGGGCGTTGCGGTACTCCTCCGGCGAGCGCTCGTAGGCGAGTTCCTGGGAACTCCCCTCGCGAATCTCGGCGACCTGGTCGTAGAACAACTCGGCGTGGCCGAGTTCGTCCTGGGCGACGTTGCTGATCGCGACGTCCTCTTCGACGGTCGGCGCGACGCCCGTCCAGTCACACAGCCGGTTGCCCATCACGTGGTCGTCGTCGGCCACGGCGAGCAGTTCGGCCTCGAGTGCGTTCACGAACGATTCCTCGGCGTTCTCTAAGTTGTCGACGGTCATGCGGTGAATCCCTCCACGTTCTCGTAGCCACGGTTTTCGCGGTACTCTTTCTCCAGGGTCCCTCCGTAGGGAACCTCGCCGAGCGATTCCATCGCCGTCTTCGGCACGACGACGAGTTCCTCGGTTCGCTTGCGGCGAGCGTAGTTCTCGCGTGCGTAGATCTTCGCCAGTTCGGCGTTTTTTGCGTCGACGCTGCCGGCTTCGGTAAGCGGCGCAGCGGCGTCCTGACGACGGAAGACGAGGTAGACGTTCTCCCCGCCGGTCGCTTCGCTCATCTCAGTTCACCCCCGCAGCGCGGCGGACCCAGACGTTGTCCTCGTAGGCCCTCGTTCGTTCGTCCATCCGTGCGTCGTTCATCGGGCCGCCCCCACGGGAGACCTCGAGGAACCGGTCCCAGTCGAGTGGGCTGTACTCCCACCGTCCGGCTTCCTCGTCGTAGTACAGGTCGTCGTCGGGAATCTCGACCCCGTACTGCTCGAGTTTGGGGATGTAAAACTCCTCTAGGAACTGCTGGCGGAGTTCGTCGTTCGTCTTCACCTTCAGCCCCCAGTCCATCAGTTCGTCCTGGTGGACCGAATCGTCGTCACGTGGGCCGAAAAACTGCAGGGTCGGCTCCCACCAGCGGTCGACGGCGTCCTGGAGCATCTCCTGTTCCTTTTTCGAACCCGTCGCCAGCGACCGGATGATGTCCTCGCCGTGTTTGACGTGGAAGGACTCCTCGTAACAGATCTTGCGCAGCCCGCGTGCGTAGGGAGCGTAGCTGGACTCGGTCAGCGACCCCTGGCGGAACATCGCGGCTCCGTCGATAAAGCAGGCGATGTAGCCCGCGTCCGCCCACGTCTTCGCCTCGTAGTTGAAGACGTTCGCGTACTTGGCATCGCCCTCGAGTAAGTCCTCGATCATCTCGTCTCTGGTCTTCAGACCGAGGGTCTCGGCGACCCGGTAGAGGACCTGTGCGTGGCCGGCCTCGTCCTGGACTTTCGCGCTGATCGCGCGCTTTCGCCGCAGCGAGGGGGCCTTTTTGATCCACCGGCGTTCGGGCAGCGTGCCGACGATCTCGCTGTTCGCGTGGAACTGGATCATCCGCTGGGCCGCCTCCCGGTACTCCCGTGGAAGGTTCTCGGTCGGTTCTACCTGTTCGCCACGTTCGATTCGGTCCCGGAATCCGTCACGGTTGATCGTTGTCGAACTCATACACTCAGGGATATTACGGTGGGGATAATAGTTTCCACCCACGACATAATTGGGGTTTAAGTTCATCCGGCGCGATACTGGTGGTACAGCCCTCGAGGCCGCGTTCTACGTCAAAGTTCTTTCCCCGGTGTAGTGGAAGCAACTATATAACTAACTTTGTTATACAGACAATCCATTATGACAGGACCCAACGACCCGGACGTAGTCGGTCGGCGACACGACGGAGGGAGTCGGAACTCGAGGCGGTTCGATCCGGTAAAAATCGTCCGGAGGGGACGCGGTTAGCGGTGGTCGTAGACGCGCTTTACCTTTCCGACCTCGGTGCGTTCGATGCCGCCGGGGTCTTCGATGGCCAGTTGGTCGGGCGTAAACGAGAGCACGTTCTCGAGGCGGGTGAGGATGCGACTACGCAGGTCCTCACGGTCGCCGTCGAACTCCTCGACCACCTCGGTCGTGATCTCGAGGGTGTCGAGGTTGCCCTCGCGGTAGAGGTCGATGCGGTAGTGGGGGGCGACCTCGTCGAACTCGAGGACGACGTCCTCGACCTCGCTGGGGTAGAAGTTGACCCCGCGGACGATGACGAGGTCGTCCGCACGGCCGGTGACGTTGTCCATCCGGACGGTCGTGCGACCGCACTCACACTTCTCGTAGTTGAGGGTCGTCAGGTCACCCGTACGGTATCGCAAGACGGGCAGAGCCTCTTTCGAGAGGGTCGTGAGGACGAGTTCACCTTCCTCGCCTTCGGGCAGGGGTTCGCCGGTCTCGGGATCGACGATCTCGGGATAGAAGCGGTCCTCGTGGATGTGCAGGCCGTCCTGTGCTTCGACACACTCGATGGAGACGCCCGGGCCGATGATCTCCGAGAGGCCGTAGATGTCGATGCCTTTCACGCCGAGGCGCTGTTCGATCTCCGCACGCATCGGCTCGGTGCAGGGCTCGGCACCGAAGATGACCGCCCGCAGCGGGAGGTCCTTGAGGTCGATGCCCATCTCCCGGGCCGTCTCGGCGAGGTACAGCGCGTAGGAGGGGGTACACGAGATGACGTCGCTCTCTAGGTCCTCGAGCATCTCGACCTGACGCTGGGTCTGGCCGCCGCCGATCGGGATCACGGTCGCACCGAGTTCTTCGACACCGTAGTGGAGACCGAGACCCCCGGTAAAGAGGCCGTAGCCGTAGGCGTTCTGGACGGTGTCTTCCGGACCGATACCTGCAGCGTCGAGACACCGGGCGACGACCTCGTTCCAGACCTCGAGGTCGTTTTCCGTGTAGGAGACGATCTTCGGCTTGCCCGTGGTGCCCGAGGAGGCGTGAAGGCGCAGGATCTCCTCGCGGTCGACGGCGAACAGGCCGTCCGGATACTCGTCACGGAAGTCCTCTTTCGTCGTGAACGGTAGTTCCGTGATGTCGTCGACCGTCTCGATGTCCTCGGGGGTGACGCCGAGCTCGTCGAGTCGCTCGCGGTAGTAGTCGACGTTCTCGTAGGCGTTCTGTACCGTCTCACGAAGCCGTTCGTTTTGCAGCTCACGGATCTCTGTACGTGAGGCTGTCTCTATGTCCTTGTAGGCCATCCTCGACTAGGTCTCTGCGGGGACATACTAAAAATCATGTGGTATTCGAGGTCGCGGACAGTTGGTGCGTCTCGTGTCAGCCCTAGCAGATGTGGTTCGTGAGTTCCGAAGCTATATACCAGCCCGTGACAAGAGCGGAATATGCGGGATGTCTACGTCATCGGCGCAGGACAGACTCCCTTCGGCTCGTTCCCGGACCGTGGCTACCGGGACCTGTTCGCGGAGGCGTACACTGCTGCCCGTGACAGCGTCGAAGACGGAATCGAAACGGACGAAATAGACGAGGCAGTCGTCGCCAACCTCGGCGTCGGCGGCCGCCAGCTCGGCCTGTCGGCACCGGCGGTGACCGAACACGTCGGACTCCACAACGTGCCGTGCTCGAGGATCGAGAACGCCTGCGGTGCGGGTGGCTTTGCCGTCCGTCAGGGCGTCCAGGCGATCAAAAGCGGGATGGCCGACGTCGTCCTCGCGGGCGGCTTCGAGATCATGACCGACATGTCCGGCGACGTTACCAAATACTGGCTGGGCGTCTCCGGGGAAACCGAGTGGGAACGCCTGACGGGCACCACCTTCTCGGGGGTCTACGCGCAGATGGCGAGTGCGTACATGGAGAAATACGACGCGACGAAAGAGGACCTCTCGCGGGTGGCCGTCAAGAACCACGCCAATGGCGCGAAAAACCCCAAGGCACACCTCGGCTTCGAGTGCTCTCTCGAGGACGCGGTCTCGGCTCCCGCG
Source organism: Natrialbaceae archaeon Tc-Br11_E2g1 (assembly GCA_001564255.1). GTDB lineage: Archaea > Halobacteriota > Halobacteria > Halobacteriales > Natrialbaceae > Tc-Br11-E2g1. Next base: position 21,699 of record LKNC01000001.1, on the reverse strand, counting down.
GTTGCCGACCCCCTCAATCTCTATCACTGCTGTCCGACCTCCGACGGCGCGGCCGCCGTACTGCTGGCGAGTGGGGACGTCGTCGATCAGTACACCGACGAACGCGTGCGCGTCGCGGGGTCGGGTGCGGCGAGCGAGCGCGTCGGCCTCGCAGAACGGGACAGCTACACGGGCATTTCGGCCTCCCAGGAGGCCGGCCGGCGGGCATACGACCGGGCCGGCATCGGCCCCGACGGGCTGGACTTCGCCGAGGTCCACGACTGTTTCGCCATCGCGGAGCTGATCGCCTACGAGGATCTGGGCTTCTGTGACCCCGGCGAGGCCCCACGGCTTCTCCGGGAGGGCGTCACCGACCCCGACGGCGACCTCCCCGTGAACACCTCCGGCGGGCTCAAATCGAAGGGCCACCCCATCGGTGCGACCGGCACCGGCCAGGTCGTCGAGGCTTTCGACCAGCTCACCGGGCAGGCGGGCGACCGCCAGCTCGAGGCCCCGAAATACGGCCTCACCCACAACGTCGGCGGCAGCGGCGGCGCGACGGCAGTTCACGTCTTCGAGAACGAGGGGGTGGCACGATGACGGGGATCGAAGGCGTCGGCGCGTACGCGCCACGATACCGGCTCACCGCCGAGGCAGTCAAAGACGCGTGGGGGCAGTTCCACGGCGCGGGCATCACGGAGACCGCCGTCCCCGCCGGCGACGAGGACACCCTGACGATGGCCTACGAGGCCGCCGACCGCGCCCTCGAGGCCGGCGACGTCGCTCCTGAAGAGGTTACCCACCTCTCTCTCGGGACGACCACCCCGCCCTACGAGGAGGAAGCGGTCACCGCCCGGCTCGCGAGCTTTCTCGACTTCTCCGAGGACATAGAGACCCGCCAGCTCTCGGGGTCGACCCGTGCCGGCGTCGACGCGCTGGTGGCCGGCCTCGAGGCCGACGGCACGGCCCTCGTCGTTGCCAGCGACGCCCCACGTGGCGCACCCGACGACGAGGTCGAACACGCGGGCGGTGCGGGGGCGGCCGCCCTCGTCCTCACGCCCGATGGCCCCGGCGCGGTCACCGACCGCGGCGAACACGTCAGCCCCTTCCCCGGCATCCGGTTCCGTCCGCGGGGCTCGGCGGAGACCACCGGACTCGGCGTCACCGACTACGACCGGAGCGCGTTCACCGAGACCGTCGCGGCCGCAGCGGACGACCTCGAGGGCGACCTCGCTTTCGCCGACGCGGTCTGTCTCCAGTCGCCAAACGGCAAGCTCCCCTACCGCGCTGCGGGCGCACTCGGCGTCGACTCCGGCGCGCTCCAGGCGGGCACCACGGTTCACGACCTCGGCGACACCGCCACGGCGAGTACCCTGCTCGGACTCGCGAGCGCACTCGAGGACGGTCACGACGATCTGGCCGTGATCGGCTACGGCTCCGGCGGCGGGGCGACCGCCCTCCGGGTCGACGCGGGCGGCGTGGCCGTCGAGGCCGACCTCGAGGGCGAGGCGGAACTCTCCTACGGCGAGTACATGCGCATCCGCGGTGACGTCACCCCCGGCGAGCCCGAGGGTGGCGGCGCGTACGTCAGCGTCCCGAGCTGGAAGCGCACCATCCCACAGCGCCACCGGCTCGTCGCCGGCCGCTGTACGGAGTGTGGCGCGCTCGCGTTCCCGCCGGAGGGCGCCTGTACGGAGTGTGGCGCGCTCGATTCCTTCGAGGACGTCGACCTCCCCGGGACGGGAACCGTCGAGGCGGCGACGATTATCGGTCAGGGCGGTGCTCCCCCGGAGTTCGTCGAACAGCAGGCGCGAGAGGGGGCGTTCGTCAGTGCGGTCGTCGCCCTCGACGGCCCCGGCGGCGAGGACGACGAAACCGTCTCGACGCCGACGCAGGTCCTGACGGGCGAAGACGAGAGCGTCGAGGTCGGCGACCGCGTCGAGGCGACGATTCGCCGGATCTACACCCAGGAGGGTGTGACCCGCTACGGGTTCAAGATGCGACTCGTCGAAGCGTAACCGTTCAAAAGTCGTCTTTTCGAACCGAATACCGGTTTCAGGGTCGTTCGAACAGCACCGCCACGCCCTGCCCGAAGCCGACACACATGGTCGCGAGGCCGTAGCGGCCGTCACGGCGGTCCAGTTCGTGCAGCAGGGTCGTCGCGATGCGCGCACCCGAGCAGCCAAGCGGGTGGCCGAGCGCGATCGCGCCGCCGTTGACGTTCAGCTTCTCCTCGTCGATGCCGAGTTCGCGCTTGCAGTAGAGACTCTGGGAAGCGAAGGCCTCGTTCAGTTCCACGAGGTCGAGATCGTCGACGGTGACGTCGGTGCCCTCGAGTGCCTTTCGCGTTGCGGGGACCGGGCCGATCCCCATGATGGTGGGGTCGACGCCGGCGACGCCACGAGAACGCACGTGTGCGAGGACCTCGAGGTCGTGCTTCTCGGCGTACTCGGCGCTGGTGACGAGCAGGCCGGCCGCGCCGTCGGTCAGTGGCGAGGCGTTGCCGGGGGTGACCGTTCCCCGGTCGTCGTCGGCGAACACGGTCGGGAGGCCGGCGAGGGTCTCGAGGTCGGTGTCGGGCCGCGGGCCCTCGTCGAAGTCGACGACGCCGTCGTCCGTTTCAACTGGGATGACCTCGTCGTCGAATCGGCCCTCCTCCCAGGCCTCGAGGGCGCGTTCGTGTGAGCGAAGCGAGAACTCGTCTTGTTCCTCGCGACCGACGTCGAACGTCCGGGCGACGCGTTCTGCGGTCGCGCCCATCGGGAGGTCGTCGGCGTCGTAGCGTTCCTCGATGCCGGGATGGAGCCAGCTCGAGAAGGGGATTCGGCTCATGTGCTCGACACCTGCCACAGGGTAGACCTCGCCGTCGCCGGTCTCCACCGCACGGACGGCGTCGACGAGCGTCGTCAGCGAGGACCCACAGAGTCTGGTGGTCGTTGCGCCCGGGACGGTCTCGGGGAAGCCACCGGCCAGAAGCGACTGACGGGCGAGATTCCGTCCCTGTTCGTCCTCCTGGTTCGCACAGCCAAGCCGGAAGTCCTCCCACTCCTCTGCGGGGACGCCCGTGCGCTCGACCAGCGCCTCGAGGACGGTGGTGACGAGGTCCTCGGGATAGGTCTCGGCGAGTCCGCCGTCTTTTCTGGCCTGTGGAGTACGTACTGCGTCGACGATTACAGCTTCCGCTTGGGTCATCACCAGGATTGTCGAACGGTTCGCGGTTAAGCTTTCGGCTCGAGACTGCGTCGGCTGCCTCCACTACTATGTCCGTTGCCACCACATACCAACACGATGATGATTCGATACAGTTTTCACGGGGACGTGGCGAGAGTAAATAGGCAACGCCCAGCGCGTGACAGTCCCCACTACGGGATGGTCCCGCACGCCCCCTGACACTCGAGGTCGTCCGACGTGTGACGACGGAACGGCCTCCCCACCCTCGGCGTCGGGGGACTATCGGGGTGTGTGGCGGGCTTTCACTCGCAGACGCGACCTGTACCGATCCGAGTATGCCAGGAACACATCCACTACCGACGAGATCGCCCTCGTCACTCCGGCCGGTTGTATCACGTCCGAACGAACCAGTTTCTCGATTCGGGGACACGACTCCCCACTCGGTCGAACCATGAACGGGGATTTCAAAGCCGGAGCCCGTGACTCGATCGGCATCTTGCTCGGTCTGATCCCGTTTGCCATCGTCTTCGGGATCGCCGCCGACGGCGCGGGACTGTCGACACTGCAGACGGTCGCGATGTCCGCGGTCATCTTCGCGGGCACGGCACAACTCGTGACGGTCGAACTGATTGACGCCAACGCCGGACTCGCGATCGTGATTCTCACCGGTGTCGTGATCAACCTGCGGATGCTCATGTACTCGGCGTCGATCGCCCCACACTTCACCGACTACGGAAAGCAGACTCGCGCGTACCTCGCGTACTTCCTCACCGACCACGTCTACGCGATGTCGATCGCCGAGTACACGAACGAGGCCAAGAGCCGTAACAAGCGGATGTACTACCTCGGTCTTGGCGTGAGCATCTGGGTCGTCTGGGTCGCCACGACGGCGATCGGCTACCTGCTCGGTGCCGGAATTCCAGAGGAACTGAACCTCATGTTCGCGGTGCCACTGGTCTTCCTGGCCATCCTGGTGCCGGCGATCGACGACGCCCCACAGGTCGTCACCGCGCTCGTGAGCGGCGTCTTCGCGATCGCCGCAGCGTTCGCCGTCGCCGAGTTCGGGCTCCCACAGGGGCTCGATCTCCTGATCGCCGCGGCCATCGGAATCATCGCTGGCGTCGTGAGCGAGGAGGTGATGGGCTGATGAGTGAGTACACAGTGCTTGCGATCTGGGGTGTGATCCTCGCCCTCGGTATCGCGACCTATCTCATCCGGCTCTCGTTTATCCACCTGTTCGGCCGGATCAACCAGGTCCCGGCACGGGTCAAACTGTTCCTCAAGTTCGTCCCCGCGGCTGTACTGGCGGCCCTCGTCGCCCCCCAACTGGTGACGCCCAGCCCGGACGTCGCCGCGATGGTCCTCGACGAGCGACTGTTCGCCGGCGCGGTCGCCGCCGTCGTCGCCTGGTGGCGCGGTGACATCCTGCTGACGATCATCGTCGGCATGCTCGCCCTCTGGACGCTCCAGTTCGGACCCGAACTCCTTCTGTAACGTTCGTTTCCTCCAAACGGAAACGGCTTTCACTCACCCCCGATATTCCTCGAGTATGCGAGTCGCAGTACTTGGAGCCGGTACTATGGGCCACGGAATCGCACAGGTAACCGCGATGGCCGGACACGACGTGATCGTCCGGGATATCGAGACCGAATACGTCGAGAACGGCCTCGAGTCGATCGAGTCGAACCTCGAGGGCGGTATCGAACGCGAGAAGCTCACCCGCGAGGAAGCCGACGCCGCACTCGAGCGCCTCTCGGGGACGACGGACCTCGCCGAGGCCGTCGACGGTGCGGACATGGTCGTCGAGGCCGTCCCCGAGGACATCGACCTCAAGACGAACACGATGGAAGACGTCGAGGAACTCGCCGCCGACGAGACGATCCTCGCGACGAACACCTCCTCGCTGTCGGTCACCGAGATCGCAAGCGCTGCCGAAAACGACGGGCGCGTAATCGGACTGCACTTTTTCAACCCCGTCCACATCATGCCCCTGGTCGAGATCGTCGTCGCCGAACAGACCGACGAGGCGACCCTCGAGGCCGCCCACGAGTACGTCGAGGAGATCGGCAAGACCCCAGTCGAGGTCACTGACTCCCCCGGCTTCGCCTCCTCGCGGCTGGGCGTCACCCTCGGTGTCGAGGCGATGCGGATGGTCGAGGAGGGCGTGGCCGACCCGCGTGACATCGACGCCGCGATGGAACTCGGCTACAACCACCCGATGGGCCCGATCGAACTCGGTGACGTCGTCGGCTTAGACGTCCGCCTGGGCATCCTCGAGTACCTGCGTGAGGAACTCGGCGAGCGGTTCAAACCACCACAGACCCTCAAACGGAAGGTCCGTGCGGGCAAACTCGGCAAGAAGACCGGCGAAGGGTTTTACGTCTGGGAGGACGGCGAGATCGTCGGCGTCAGCGGTGAGGTCGAGCGATGAGCCTGCCCGACTCCCCCGTCGACGGTGCCGAAGAGATAGAGGCGGTCGCAGACGACTGTGAGGTCGTCCACGCCGCCGTCGGCGACCGCGTTCCCGGCGTCGCCACGGTCACCCTCGATCGTCCCGACGCACGAAACGCTCTGAACGCGCAGGTCCGTGCCGAACTGAAGGAAATCGCCGCAGCGATCGAGGAGAGCGACGTCCGTGTCGTCGTCCTCACCGGCGAGGACGAGGCCAAGGCGTTCGTCGCCGGGGCCGACGTCGGCGAGTTCCGCGAGCGAACGGCACTAGAGCAACGGGAGATCTCGAAACGACCACGAGTGTACGAGGTCGTCGACGATCTCCCACAGCCGGTCATCGGTCGGATCAACGGCCACGCGTTGGGTGGGGGCTGTGAACTCGCCCAGGCGTGTGACGTTCGGATCGCCCACGAGCGTGCGAAGATCGGCCAGCCCGAGATCAACCTCGGGATCATGCCCGGCGGCGGCGGCACCCAGCGTCTCGCTCGCCTCGTCGGGGAGGGTCAGGCCATGCGCCTGATCCTCTCCGGTGAACTCATCGACGCCGATGAGGCCTACGAGATCGGCCTCGTCGACGGCGTCTGTGCCGACGCCGACGAACTCGACGAGGAGGTCTACAGTCTCGCCGAGTCGATGGCACAAAAGAGTCCGGTCGCCCTCGAGTTCGCAAAGAAGGCCGTGAAAGCGAGTTCGCGGATGGACCTAGAGCAGGGCATCGAGTACGAGGCGGAACTGTTCGCCCAGCTCTTTGCCACCGGGGACAAAGACGAGGGCATCGACGCCTTCTTCGAGGACCGCGAGCCCGAGTGGCAGGGCAAGTAATCAGCCGTCCGTAGCCGACCGCTGCAGCCGGGTTCCGGAAACCGAACGCTTTCGTCACTTCGATCTGTGGTATCACGCCACGTGAAATACTGGTCACGCTTTCGCTATCGTCGGTGGCTCGTCTGGGGGATCCTCGCGTTAGTGTTCTTGCTCGTGAACCTCTATCGGCTCTCTTCTGCCGTCCTGGCGGACCGGTTGATGGTCGCGTTCGACACGAGCGGGGCCGCCCTCGGTACCCTTCATGCCTCGTTTTTCTACGTCTACGCGCTCATGCAACTTCCCGCGGGGATCCTCGCCGACCGCGCCGGGCCGAAGAAGACGGCGACTGTGGGTGCGATCGTGCTCAACGCCGGGGCGGTCGGCTTTGCCCTCTCGAACAGCTACCACGTCGCCTTCCTCTCCCGGGCGCTCGTCGGCCTCGGCGGGGCGGTGATCTTCATCTCGATCCTCCGGTACTGTGCGAGCTGGTTCCGTCCCGGGGAGTTCGCGACGATGAACGGCCTGACCATCGCCGTCGCGGGCCTGGGCGGGATCATGGCGACGACGCCCCTGGCCGTCGCCGCCGCCACCTTCGGCTGGCGCGAGACCACTCTCGGACTCGGTGTGCTCGGACTGGGGCTGGCCGTCGTCGTCTACGTGCTCGCAGACGACACACCCGAAGACGCCGGCTTCGACGCCGTCGGCGACGCCGACGAGGGGACTTCGACCGTCGCGGACGTCCTCGAGAACCTCCGACTCGTCCTCGTCGAACGCGAGACGTGGGTGATGAGTCTCATGCTCTTCTGTTCGACGGGTATCCTCATCACCCTCCTCGGCCTCTGGGGTGTCCCCTACGTGGTCCAGACCTACGGCGTCTCGGTTACTGCGGCATCGTGGTACACCTTACTCGGCAGTCTCGGCCTGCTGCTTGGCCCGCCCACCTTCGGCTGGCTCTCCGACCGCCTCGAGCGCCGGGTGGTTCTCGTGGTGGCCGGTGGCGTCGGCTACGTCCTCGGCTTCGGCGTTCTCGCGGTCGTCGGCCAGCCACCGCGGGCCGTGGTCGCCGTCGTCTACTTCGCGATGGGCTTTCTACTCGGCGCGTTCACCCTGAGCTACGCCGTGGTCAAAGAACGCCACCCGACCAGTGCCAGCGGCGTCTCCACCTCGACGGTAAACGGTGCGGCCTTCCTCGGGGCCGCGCTGTTCCCGACGATGATGGGGTACGCTCTGGACGTCTACTGGACCGGCGAGACGGTCGCCGGCGCGCGGATCTACACGGAACTGGGCTATCAGGTCTCTTTCGGTATCGCGACGGCCTCGAGTGTGGTCGCCCTGTGCTGTAGCCTCTGGCTGTACTGGAAGTATCCGAAAGCCTAGAACAACGGGCTCTTACTGCGTCTGGCTGTACTCTGCGACCCACTCCTGGAGGGTGATCCCCATCGCCGACTGCGTGATCGCGTTCGACGAGGCCGAGTTCGCCGACTTGACGAGTTCGGCCTCCAGCGTCCGTGTCGGCACCTCCCCGAGGAAGTGCGGGATCGCCCGCTGTACCTCGAGGGGGCAGCCGACCTCGTGGGCCAGCGCGTAGCCCGAAATCGAGTGGGGAATCTCCTCGGTGGCGTACCGTTCTCTGTCCGTACCCTCGAGGATCTCGGCGTCGACGACGTCGACGTACTCGTAGCACTTGCCCACGTCGTGGAGCAAGCAGGCGGCGACGATCACGTCCTCGTCGGGGTCGGCCCCGTGAAAGTCCCGTTGGATCTCGGCTGACTCGAGGGCGATCTTCGTCACGCCCCGGACGTGTTCGACGTTCGTGACCTCGTGGATGTTCCAGGCGTAGGGGATGTCCGCGATGTCCCCCCAGCCGCCGCGTTCGAGGCCGAGGGTCCAGGCCTCGACGACCTGCTCCCGGAGTTCGTCGTCGTCGATCGCCTCGAGTTCGGGGTAGGCCTCTCGGATCTGCGGTTCGTAGTCGGTCATTCCTCTAAATCGTCGGCTCTCACCAGCCGCTCTTGGCCGACAAAGCGTGGGCGGTCTTCCAGCGCGAGGAAGTTCTCGACGTCCTCGCGGGGCGCTTTCGCCTTGGGGTGGTCGGGGTCGTAGTCCCGGGAGGACTCGTGGCCCAGTCCGGCACGCAGTGCGTCGAGGCTCTCGAAGTAGAGCTCCGCGATGCCGTCGAACTCGGCGTGTTCGGGTTCGGTGGGGACGACGCGGGCGTAGCGGACGACGCCGGGGATCTCGCGGGCGAGCGGGACGTGTTCGTTCGCCCAGTGATCGAGGAACTCCTCGTGGCTCATGCCGTCTTTGCGGACGAGAAAGGCCGAGTGTTTGTACAGGCCGTCGGTGTCGCCGTCGACCTCGTCTTTCTCGACGATTTCCTCGCCGATCAGGCGGGGACGTTCGTCGATCGCGAGGAAGTTGTCGACGTCCTCGCGGGCCTCCTTTGCTTTCCCGCGGGCCGGGTCGTAGTCCCGGGAGCCCTCGCTGCCGAGTGCGTCGTACAGTTCCTCGAGATCGTCGAAGAACAGTTCGGCGATGCCGTCGAACTCGGCGGCCTCGGGGTCTGCGGGCAGGACCTGCTGATAGCGATAAACGCCCTCGATCTCCTTTGCGATCGGGGTGTGGGTGTGTTGCCAGTGGTCTACAAACTCCTCGTGGCTCAACCCGTCCTTGCGGACGAGCAAGGCTACGTGCTTGTACATGCGCCTTGACAATGTGAGACGAACCTAATAAAACGTGAGCAATACGGTAGAGACGGCCTCGACCTGCCCGCCAGTCTAGGCGTGTGCCGACCGCTGTGCCGGCGGCAGCCGGACCCGTTCGGCGATGGGGTCCTCGAGGGAGAGTCGCATCTCGAGGTCCGCGTGGGTCGACTCGACGGTCTCAAAGCCCATCTTCCGGTAGACGTGGATCGCCCGCTCGTTCGCCGCGTCGACGTCCAGGGTCAACGCCCCGTGCCCCGCCTCGACGGCGTACGCGATCGCGTGTCGGGTGAGCTCGGTCCCGATCCCCCTGCCGTGATACGCCGGATCGACGTAGACGACGAACTCGGGTTCGGCACTCGCTGTGGAGGCGTACGCCGCGTGGCCGACGACGCGGTCGCCGTCGCGGGCGAGGAAGTTCACGCCGACGTCGTGGAGGTGTTCGACCCACTCGACGATCCGTTCGGACAGGACGGGCGGTAGTCCCATCGATCGGTGGGCGTCCGGGTAGTCCTCGTACATGGCGACGATCGCGTCGACGTGGCACGGACTCGAGGGCTCGACGAGCAGCGGGTCGCCACGGTGGTCGACGAACCGGGGACACCGCGGCGGACATCCTTCGGTTCCATCGCACGTCGCGGGGTTCCAGGCCGGGCAGGCGTTCATGGAAGGGAGTCGGTGGCCCGGCTGCATGGCCTGCTGGCCGTTCATGTACGGAATTTATATGTGGGTCGGTGTGAACCGGCCCGTTGGGGTCGCATGGCTCGCGGCGTCGTGAGCGACGACAGTCGAAACGTGCCGGACGACTACCGGTCGGGGCTCACCGTGGTCACCGGCCGATCCGTCCCGAGGATGACCTCTTGGGTGACGCTCCCGAAGATTACCTTCCCGGTCGGCGTCCGCTGACGACCTGACAGATAGATCATGTCGACCTCGAGTTCCTCCGCCGCCGTGATCAGTTCCCGTGCCGGTTCGCCACTCGCCTCGCGGAGTTCGTAGTCGACGTCGCTTTCCTCGAGGGACTCGGTGACCGCTCGGACCGAATCGAGGTGCTGGATCGACGCCCCTTCGGGGTTGTCCTGGAAGACGTGGGTCAGGATCGCCGTTATCTCCTCGCTTGCGGCCGGGAGCTTTCGGATCGCCGCTGCCTGTGCCATCGCACGGTCTACGTCGGTGTCGATGCCGACCAGTATCCGGTACATACCGCGAGCCTTGCGTGCGTTCTGTATAACTCCTCGGATGATTCCCGGAGTCGGGGGAGGCGGCGTCGAGCGGACGCGGCCGGGGACGAAGGAAAACGTATTTATCCGGATTCTCACAATAGATTTCACATGGCATACAGCTACGAGCCACACTACTTCGAGGACTTCGAAGTAGGTCAGACCTTCGAGAGCGTCGGCCGCACAGTCACCGAATACGACTTCGTCATGCACTCTGCGTTCACGGGTGACTGGACGGAGCTGCACACGAACAAGGAGTTCGCCGAGGACGGGCACTTCGGCGAACGGGTCGCCCACGGTCCGATGACGTTCAGCCTCGCGACCGGCTTCGTCTACCGCTGTGGGATCGTCGAGCGCACGGTCTATGCGTTCCTCGGGATGAACTACATGGACATCCCCAACCCCGTCCACATGGACGACACGATCAGCCTCGACATGGAGGTCACCGAGAAACGCGAGATCTCGAGCAAGGACGACGCCGGCCTCGTCACGATCGACACCACGATGACCAATCAGGACGACGACGTCGTCTTCGAGGGTGACATGAAGTTCCTGGTCAAACTCCGCGAGTATTACGGATGACACCGCCGGCTGCTGTCCGTCTACTCGTGCGGGCGAACCGTCCCGACGCGTGACATCCTCCTCGCCGTAAACGGAGAGGGATCGAAGATCCCTCAGGCAGTCGGGCAGAGCCCGACGACGGCGAGGCTTCCCACGCAGTAGGAATACCGGGCTTGCTGGTAAGGTTTTAAGACTCATACGCTCCAAGCGTCATTTGCGTAGGTGCGCTCGGCTTGGGTGGTCTTGTGGCGGTGTCACAACCGCTCCCATCCCGAGGCGAGTCATTGCGTCCCGGTTTCCAAGGAACGCTCTCTCCCCACGGATCAACCCGCTTAGCGATGCTTGCTGCTGCGCTGATGTCCGCCTGAAACGTCGAGATGTGACAGTCGTCGTTCGTACACCGGAGTTCTGCTTGCGTACTTCGCTTTCCGATGTGTCCGCACTCGTGGCACGTCTGGGACGTGTAGGCTGGGTTCACGTATTCGACTGGGATACCGGCATCTCTCGCTTTGTCCTCAACACGACCCTGAAGCCGTGCAAAGGCCCATGCGTGGAGTCGCCGGTTCATGTACTTGCCGTAATCCAAGTTCTCACGGATGTACGTCAGATCCTCCATCACGATCACCGGGTTCTCGAAGGTACCAGCGTATTCGACGACCTCGCAGCTGGCCTTCTCGAGGATATCCGTGAGTGCGTTCTGGTAGTAGTCGAACCGTTCGTCGATGCGCCATTCAGCATCGCGTTCCTGTAGTCGCTGAAGCGTGGTCGACATTTCCTTTCGGAGGTGTTTCGCACGCTTGCCACTCCAGAGAACGGGTCTTGTCGGTGTACCGTGCTTAAGGCCACAGGCCGTGATTAGCGCAGTCTCACCGATATCAAGCCCGACTGGTGTGGTGTCACCGTCTGTCGTCGGTTCCTCAATCGGGTACTCGACGGTGACGTGAAGTACCCAGTTCTCCCGGTGGCGCTGAAGCCGAATCTGACCGGCCTTCGCGTCCTCGTTGAGGAGATCGTGCCAAAGTCCTTCTTGCTCCGGGTTGATTCGGAGTGGAATCCAGAAGTTCGTTCCGCGTCCCGGTCGCGGTGCCCACCACGTGAACTCGTGCTCACGTTCGCCCGAGTGGTCGAACTTTGCAGCTTGGTTCGTTAGGCGGAGCGGGTGTTCGTCGTCGATTTCACGAGCGTTGTACGTGTTCCGGAGCTTCGGGACGTAGTTGCAGAGAGCAGCCTTCGCCTGATACGGAAGGTCGTAGGGCGTCACAACGTCACTGACGCCAGTCATCGTGTCCTCGCCACTCTCGAAGGCGTCGTCCAACGCGCTTCTGTACGTTTCGAGCGTGTCCTGAAGCTTCTCCTCCTTGTGCGTGGTCGGCGGGGCAAGGGTCGCTTGGAGTGTCTTGGTCGCCGTGGACGACATCACTGATCCTCCACGTAGTCCATGAGAACGTCGATGCTCACTTGCCCGGTGCTGGCGAGGAAGTACCCCGGTTGCCAGAACGAATCTTCGAGCGTCTGTTTCACTTCGGGATACTCACTGCGAACCTTCCGCGACGTGACGCCCTTCAGCGAGTTGATGAACTTCGTCATGTCGGTGGTCGGTTTCGCGGTGAACAGGATGTGGACGTGGTCGGCCCCACCATTCACGTTCTGAATCTCAACCCCAAAATCCTCCGAGAGTTCGTTCGCAATCTCACCGATACGTTCCGCGATTTCTTCGGTGAGGATGGTCGCACGGTACTTCGTGACGGTCACAAAGTGATATTGGAGCGCGTAGACCGTGTGCGACCCGGTTTGAAGGTTGTACTTCATTTGGCCTCATCGTATACAAGTCGACCAATTGTATTAAAACTTATGTCGTGGGGTATTCAGTGGGCTTTAACTCGCGGTTAGTGTAGTCGACCGACGCGATTCACGCCCACCGTAAACGGTGGGATTCTCTCGCTGTTTAAAGATAGAGACATCGTAACTTCTCGCCCGACGCATAGAGACACCGTAACTTCTCGGTAGAGGTCCATCGCCCCTATGTAACGATCGTTCGCCCACTATAATATAAAACCGGGATAAATACGGGTGAATCTTTATCCATTATCGGAGATAGTTGGGAGTGTGACTCCGGATAGCAATACCCAGGGGAGCAGACGACAGTTTATCAAAGCAGTGACTGCAGGCAGCGTAGCCGGCGTAACCGGCCTAGCTGGCTGTGTCGGTGATCCAGGTGAAGCCGGGAATGGCGAAGATCTGGACGATTTCGATACAGTCACGCTCGGTATCCTCGAGCCGTTCACGGGGGAGTTCGCCGAACTCGGTGAAGAACGCCACAAGGGTAACGAAGTCGGCATCGAGTGGGTCAACGAGAGCGACGAGTACGACTTCGAGTTCGAGTACGAGACGTTCGACACCCAGACGAGCGCGGCGGCGGCGTCCCGTGAGGCCGAGGAGGCGATCCAGGACTACGGGGCAGACTTCCTCACAGGCTCGATCAACAGTTCCGCGGCGCTAGCGGTCGCTGACGTCGCCGATTCGAACGGCGTCGTGTACACGCCGGGGGCGGCCGACATCTCGATCACCGGCTCGAACTGCAGTGAGTACGTCTTCCGGTTCGAGACGAACACCGCCCAGATGACCGAAGTGATGGCCCAGTGGGTCAACGATGAGCTCGGTGATCAGATCTTCTACCACTACGCCGACTACGTCTACGGCGAGTCGGTTCGCGACGAGTTCGAAGCCCGGATGGAGTCGCTCAGTGACTCCTACGAGAACGTCGGCGAGACTACCTCAGACGAGGGGTCGACCGACTTCGACGCGTTCATCACCCAGATTCAGAACAACGCCGACGACGCCGACGCACTCGTCGTCGGAATGACGGGTGCCGACCTCGCGATCTTCCTGCAACAGGCCGGTGAACGAGACCTGCAAGACGACATCCCGATCGTCACGACGACGGGCTCGTTCACGCCCGTTCGCGGTGGTGCTGGCCTCCAGGCCGTCGGCACCTACACCGGCGTGCGGTACTCACACGAACTCGAGACCGGCGACAACCAGGAGTTCGTCGACGCCTACGAGGACATGCACGACGAACTGCCGGACAACTTCTCCCGGGTCGGCTTCGAGTCGATCCGAATGGTCGCAACCGGTATTCAGGAAGCCGGTTCCCGGGACCCGGACGTCGTCAAGGACACGCTCAACGACCTCGAGCACGAGACGATCTTCGGGACGAACCGCTTTCGCGAGTGTGACGGACAGGCAGAGAATCCGGTCTGGATGGGTGAACTCGTCGAGCCCGAGGACGGCGGTGACGTCACCGAAGTCACCTTCGACCTCATGGAACTCGACGGGCAGGAGGCCATCCCGGACTGTGAGGACACCGGCTGCGATCGGTAATCGATAACACTCTCTCAAAAATATGGTTGCTGGAGTTATACAACAGCTATTGGACGGGCTAACGCTCGGCGTCGTATACGTATTGCTCGCCGCGGGACTGTCGGTTATCTTCGGCGTGATGCACGTCATCAACTTCGCCCACGGTGAACTGTTCGCTCTCGGTGCGTACTTCGCACTGGCACTGATCGCACCCTTCGGTGGGACGGCGTTTTTCGCCGCATTGATCGTCGCACCGTTGATCGTCGGCGTCATCGGTGTGGCGATCGAACGATACACCGTCCAGCCGCTGTACGGGCGGAACCCGCTCTATCACATCCTGTTGACGTTCGGACTCGTACTGGTGATAAACGACCTCATATACCTGATATGGGGGCCCGGTGCCTCGAGCCTGGCCCGACCTGACGTCATCAGCGGCACCGTCTCCGTGCTCGGACTCGGCGTGGGCGTGTACAACGTATTCATCATCGTCGCCGGTAGTCTGATGGCGTTCGGTGTCTGGGCATCACTCGAGTACACGCGATACGGTCTCATCATCCGTGCCGGTTCCCAGGATCGCCAGATGGTCCGAAACCTCGGGATCAACATCGACCGATACTACTCGCTCGTGTTCGGTATGGGTGCAGCGCTGGCGGCGTTCGCCGGCATTATCCTCGCCGGCACCCGACAGGTCAACCCCGAGATGGGGATGTCCGTCATCATCCCGGCGTTCGTCATCGTCGTCCTCGGCGGGCTGGGGAGCTTCAAGGGCGCGGTCGCCGGCGGGCTGCTCGTCGGCATCCTGCAGGAATCGATCCTGCGGCCGTACTTCCCGTTTCTCGAGGGCATGGTGATTTTCCTGTTGATGATCGGTATCCTCCTGATCCGCCCACAGGGACTGTTCGGGACCGAAGCGCCCGAAGACGAGAGCGGGGATCTGCTCACCGGGTCCCGTGGCGGGTTCCTCGATCCACAGACGCGAAACCGCTTGGGACTCGCGATGATACTCCTGCTCGCGTTGGTCCCGTTAGGTGCAGGGACGCTGTACTCGACGTTCATCGTCACGCTCATGATCGAAATCCTGATCTGGGGGCTGTTCGCGCTCAGTCTCGACTTCATTATGGGCTACACCGGACTGGTCTCGCTCGGTCACGCGCTGTTCTACGGGCTCGGCGCGTACGTGGTCGCGATCACCATCCAGGACGTGACTCAGTCCGTGATCGTCGCCGTCGCGCTCGCGATCGTGATCTCCGCGGCCATCGCATGGTTCGTTGGCTTCCTCTCGATCAGGGTCGCCGGCGTTTACTTCGCGATGATCACCCTCGCGTTCGCCGAACTGTTCTACAACGCGATATACCGCCTCGATACGATCGAGCTATTCGGTGAAGAGCGCGAGGTCACCGGTGGTTCGGAGGGGATCTTCGGACTCGATCCATTCTACGGGATCGCCGGGATCGGCGTCGATCTCGACTCGATCGGTATCTTCGTCGGTACGACGGTTCTCACCGGCCAGTTGCTGTTCTACTACGTCGCACTGGCCGCGCTGGTCGTCGGCTTCCTGCTCACCCGTAGGATGTTGCAGTCGCCGTTCGGTTCCGTGCTCAAGTCCATCCGCGAGAACGAACAGCGAGCGACGTTCCTCGGCTACGACACGGTCGTCTACAAGCGCCGGGCGTTCGTCATCAGTGGTGCACTCGCCGGCCTGTCGGGCGGACTCTACACCCTGTTTACGGGACGAGTGTTCCCCGACAACGCCGAGTGGATGGTCTCCGGTGAGGTCATCGTGATGGTCATCCTCGGTGGCATGGGCACGCTCTACGGCCCGATCATCGGCTCGTTCACGTTCTTCAGCTTAGAGCACGTCCTCACCGGCTACACCGACCGCTGGCGACTCGTGCTCGGGTCGATCTTCGTCCTGTTCGTGATCTTCCTGCCCAGGGGACTGGTCTCGGTGCCCGAACTGCTCGCACCGTACCTTCCGGGTGGCCCCGGCCCCGGCCCACAGACGGAACCAGCCCCAGAGGATTCAAGCACGGGGGGAGGTGACTAATGTCTATGGAAGCCCAAGAGCGCGAACCGGTCGCCGCCGGTGACACGATCCTCCGGACCGACGGTCTCGTCAGGAAGTTCGGCGAGTTCACCGCGACCGACCACGTCGACCTCGAGATCGAACGGGGGGAGTTCCGGAGCATCATCGGGCCGAACGGCGCGGGCAAGACCACGCTGTTCAACCTCATCTCCGGGGCGCTTCCCGTCACCGACGGGACGATCTACTTCGACGGTGAGGACATCACCGGCCTCTCGCCCCAACAGCGTGTCCGCCGTGGCATCGGCCGTTCGTTCCAGATATCGAACGTATTCGGCGGCCTCTCAGTTCGAGAGAACGTTCGCCTCGCCGCACAGTCGGTCCACCGAGACGAGTACAACATCGTCGAGTCGTTGTTCAAGACCACCGACAAGTACGAGCGGATGAACGAGCGAACCGACCGAATCCTCGAGCGCGTCGGCCTCGACGACATCGCGGAGGAGGAAGCGGACGTGCTCGCCTACGGTGACCGGCGGCGTCTCGAGATCGGCGTCGTGCTGGCGACCGACCCCGACCTCGTGTTGTTCGACGAGCCGACGGCCGGAATGAGCGTCGAAGAGACACAGGGAACGATCGATCTGATCGAAGACGTGTTGGTCGATCAGACACTGATGCTTATCGAACACGACATCGAACTCGTGATGGAACTTTCCGACAACATTACCGTGTTGAACCGCGGCGAAATCCTCGCGGAGGGAACGCCCGAGGAGGTCGCGAACAACCAGGCGGTCCAGGACGCCTACCTCGGGGGGATGGTCGAATGAGCGCCGACCCACTCCTCACCGTCGACGGTGTCAACGCTGGATACGGCGAGACGAAGGTCCTCCACGACCTGTCACTCGAGATCCACGAGGGCGAAATCGTCTCACTGGTCGGCCGCAACGGGGCCGGAAAGACGACCACCCTGCGGACGATTATGGGCATCATCCAGCCGACCGCCGGCACCGTCGGCTATCGCGGCGAAGACGTCTCAGAGGTCGACGCCACCGAGACCGTCCAGCGTGGAATCTCGTTCGTCCCCGAGGAACGCCGGATCTTCCCCGAGCTCACCGTCATGGAAAACCTGGAGATCGCTCACATTGGCGGTGGAGACGACGCCGACGCGATGTCGATCGAGGAGGCACTCGGCATGTTCGAGAACCTCCAGGACCGGACCGAAAACCACGGGTCGTCGCTCTCTGGCGGCGAACAGCAGATGCTGTCGATCGCCCGGGCGCTCGTCGGCGGTGCCGACGTCATCTTGCTCGATGAGCCCACAGAGGGACTCGCCCCCTACATCGTCCAGGACGTGATGGACATCATCGAGGAACTCAACGACCGCGGAATCACAGTACTTCTCGTCGAACAGAACGTCCACGTCGGACTCGCCCTCGCCGACCGCAACTACGTGATCAACCAGGGCGAAATCGTTTGGGAAGGGACCTCGGCGGAACTCGAGGCGGACGAGGAGATACTCGATACGTACCTGGGCGTTACCGCCTAGACCCCTGGCCGTCTGCCCGCCGGGTACGTTCGCGACGGAACCGATCGTTTTCCGTACGTGATGGTTTCCCGAGGGTACGTGATCCCTGTCCGTGAGTACGTGTTGAGAACACGGAGACTGTCTCATCCACTGACTACCGGGTTTTTGATCCGGGACTTCCCCATCCCTGACGTACCATGACGGTATCACGACGAAGGACGATCCAGGCACTGGCAGGCGCTGGTGGGCTCGCCGCGATGGGTGGTGCGGTGTTCGCTCACGGGGAGTACGACGACGACGAGCGAGAGCCAAAGGACGAACCGAAAGAGGAACCACCGGGTGCCGCCGTTCGGGCCGCCCACTTCTCACCCGACGCGCCGGCGGTCGACGTCTACGTCGACGGTGACCTGGTGATCTC
Organism: Natrialbaceae archaeon Tc-Br11_E2g1; assembly: GCA_001564255.1. Lineage (GTDB taxonomy): Archaea > Halobacteriota > Halobacteria > Halobacteriales > Natrialbaceae > Tc-Br11-E2g1. Next base: position 3,491 of record LKNC01000001.1, on the reverse strand, counting down.
GGAGCTCGGCTACGGCGATGTGACGCCGTACCTCGAGATCGACCCCGGTACCTACACCGTGACGATCACCGCCGCCGGCGATCCCGAAACGGTCGCCTTCGAGGACGAGGTCACGGTCGGATCGGCGTTTTACACGATCGCCGCCATCGGCGAACTCGAGGCGTCGACGTTCGAACCGCTCGTGCTCGTCGACGCGGGGTCGGCGCTGGTCCGGCTCGTCCACGCCTCGCCCGACGCGCCGGCGGTCGACGTCGCAGCCGACGGCGAGGTGCTGTTCGGGGACGTCGCCTTCGGGGAGGCGACCGACTACGTCGCGGTGCCGGCCGGGGCGTACACCCTCGACGTCCGGCCGGCCGGCACGGAGGAGGCCGTCGCCAGTTTCGACGTCGAACTCGAGGCCGGGACGGCCTACTCCGGGTTCGCGATCGGATACCTCGACCCGGACGCGCCCGAAGACCGGGCGTTCACACTCGAGGTGGCTGTCGACGGGCCGATGGCTGACTGAGGACGAAGCCGCGACTTCGAGAGAGGACGCAACGCAAAAATACGGGTTGGGCGTAGATGGCGACGATGGCGCTCTCCGAGGAGGCGAAAGAACGGTTGGCCGACGTCGTAGAACTGCAGCCGACGAAAAACGCCGAACTCCAGGACCGCTGGGGGGTAGAGAGCGGTAGCGAGGTCCACCAGTACTTAGAGAACGAACTCGGGGAGTACTACTTCCGCGATGACAACAGCCTGATCCGGGCGACCGCCGAGGCGGCCGAACTGGTCGACGTCGAACCCGGCGTCGAGATCACCGAAGACGAGGGGCCGCCCTCTCGCGTCCGAGTGCCCGAGCTTCAGGCCCGGATCATCGACGTGCTCGCCGAACCCGACGAACGCTCTCAAAGCGTGGTCTCCGTCCTCCACGACCTCCGGGACGCGTACGATATCGATCCCTCGACCGACGACGTCCGGTCGGGCCTCCAGAGCCTGCGCCGAAAGGACGTCGTCGACGTCGAGTACCGAACCGTTCCCACCTTCCGGCTCGCCGTCTCGAGTGACGACCTCGAGGTTTCGACGACGGACTGATACCGACGGGCGACAACTCGCGGGGGTTTTCGCCGCCGGTATTGGGACCGATGTGTCCGGGCCACTCGTCACCGGACGCCGTCCGGTTCCCCGCGGCCCTCTGTCACTCACCAGTGAAATACAGTCCGGGACGATGTCGTCGCCGCCGGGCCTCGAGCACTCGCCGACACGTCTTCCCGGGTCCGCCCTCGAGTGGCCACCCCTTCGTCCGCCAGGCGGGCGGTTCGGGCTCGAACTCCGGACAGGAGCCCGAACACGCGGCTGCCGTCTGACACTCCCCTTTGCTCTGACAGTACGGGACCAGTCCGTTCTCGCCGCCACCACCCGAGCGGAGTTCGAAGTGACGACAGTCCGGACGCATCGTCTCGAGGAACGACCGAAAGCCACGCTCGTAGGCTCGCTCGGCGATCTCGAGTCGGTTCCGGGCTTTCTCCCCGGGATCGACGTACTCGAACCTGGCCGCCGAGGCGTCTCGCCTCTCGCCCCCTGTGGGGCGTTCTACAATGTTCGTTCCCGGGCCGTCTACCGCGAGCGATCGGGGATACCACGCCACGTCGGCCTCGAGGGCGACGGGATCGACGGCGAGGATCCCCGCCTCGACGGGCAGGTCCTCGAGAAGCGCCGGCTCGACGCGCTCGCCCGTCCGCTCCGTCGCGACCCAGACCTCGTCCGCGAGGCCCAAGGCGACGTCGTACTCGAGTTGTGCCCCGAGGACGCGGGCGGCACTCGCCTCGAGGTCCGGTTTGTTCTCGATGGCGACGATTCGGCGGAGCCAGTCGGGGTAGGCGTACTTGCGGCGGATCTCGATGCGATTACCCCGTTTCCGGGTCTCGAGGATCCCCCGATCGCTCGCCTCGTGGATCGCCTCCCGGACGTACCGCCACGGGTAGCCGGGGTCGGGGAGCGTCTCGCGGTAGTAGGTCCACTCGGCGGGTGCGTGGGGGATCACGTCGAGGAGGTCGCTGTCGAGGGCCTCGAGGCCGAACCTGGCCCGTCGGCGGAGTCCCTCCGGATCACACTCGAGGACGATGGTGTCCCAGCGCCGTCGGTTCGTCCCGAGTTGCCGGGCGACGAGGATCGGGCCCTCGAGGTCGCCGTCGGGGGGCCAGGCGCGTTCGGCCCACTGACAGACCCGGAGTTCGAAGACGAACTCGGTCCCGTTCCCGTCGATCACGTGCCTAGTCGTGACGGAACGACCGCTGGCCCGTAAAGGCCATCGCGATGTCGTGTTCGTTCGCCGCCTCGATCACGTCGTCGTCGTTGACCGAGCCGCCGGGCTGGACCACGGCTTCGATACCCGCCTTCGCAGCCTCCTCGATACCGTCCGGGAACGGGAAGAAGGCGTCCGACGCCATCACGGCACCCTCGGCGTCTTTGCCCTCGGCGTGTTCGTCGGCTTTCATCGCTGCCAGCCTGACGGCATCGACGCGGGAGACCTGTCCCATGCCGACGCCGACGGTCTCCGTCCCGTCGGCAAAGAGGATGCCGTTGGATTTGACGTGTTTGAGCGTCCCCCAGGCGAAGACCATCGTCTCGAGTTGTTCCTCAGTGGGCTCGCGGTCGGTAACAACTTCGAGGTCTTCCATGTCGATCGACTGGTCGTCGCGTTCCTGGACGAGTCGGCCGCCGACGATCGGTTTCTCGGTAAAGCGTTCGGTCCGCTCACCCAACTCACCCACGTCGAGCACGCGCAGGTTGTCCTTTTCACAGAGGACCTCGAGTGCCTCCTGGGTGTACCCCGGCGCGACGACGACCTCCTTGAACGAGTCGGTGATCGCTTCGGCCGTCTCGGCGTCACACTCGCGGTTCAGCGAGACGATGCCGCCGAAGGCGCTCATGGGGTCCGTCGAGAGGGCCTTCTCGTAGGCTTCCGCGAGGGTGTCCGCGGTCGCACAGCCGGCGGGATTTGTGTGTTTGATCACCGCGGCGGCGGGCTCGTCGAACTCCTTGATGAGGTTGAGCGCGCCGTCGGCGTCGTTGTAGTTGTTGTAAGAGAGCGCCTTCGCGCCCTCGTTGAGCTGGTCGGCGTGGACGACCGACGCTTCCTCACAGGTGTAGTCTGCGTAGACGGCGGCGTTCTGGTGAGGATTCTCGCCGTAGCGAAGCGTATCGAGACGGTCACTCGAGACCACACGTCGTGCGGGCAGGCCACCTTCCTCGTCGGCGACGTCGGCTTCGACTGTCACTTTTCCAGTCCCCTCGTCGACCTCGACTGTGCCCTCTGCGAACCACTTGACAGCTCGTGGGTACGCACGGAACTCACCCTGGTAGAGCACGCGGTCTTTGAGCGTCTCCTCATCGTCGCCCTCGTAGATCGGGATCGGCTCCTGGGTGACGATCGGGCCGGCGTCTACCTCCTCTTCGATGACCGCGCCCTCCTCGTCGGTCGCGTCGGTGACGACGTGGACCGTACAGCCCGT